>DATHLT010000148.1:0-8134 GCA_035487855.1 Solirubrobacteraceae bacterium | reverse complement strand
GCTGCCCGTACTGATCGACGAGCTCGGCCTGGGCGACCATGTCACCATGACTGGCCAGGTCCCAGACGCCGGCCCGTACATCGAGCAGATGGATGTGCTCGTCAACGCATCCGACCCGGAGCCATTCGGCATCGTGCTGTTGGAGGGCATGGCCCGGGGCGTCGCCGTGGTGGCGGTCAACTCGGGCGGCCCCGGCGAGTTCATCCGCAATGGCCAAACCGGCGTGCTCGCGAGCTCCGGTCGGCCCAGTGCCCTGGCGGACGCGCTCGGGCCGCTTCTAAGCTCGCAATCGTTGCGTGAAGAGATCGGCACAGCTGGCCGTGATAGCTTTATGTGTGAATTCACCGATGCAGTCATGCGGAAGCGGTTCTTTCACCAGATGCAGCAGGTGCTCGATGCGTCGGGCAGGGCGCCCGCCAGCCCGGCCAGTTCCACGTAGGCGATGAGTACCGCAGCGGGAGCGCGATTGCCGACGGCAGACGAGCATGTGCCAGATTGCGTCGCGGGCGATGTCACGATCGTTGCGCACGACATCGGTCCGGTTCGCGGAATGGAGCGTCAGCTCTCTGGGTTGGTGGTCGGGCTCGAGCGCCTTGGATACAAGATCACTGTAGTTGCTCGCGTCTGCGAGTTGCCCGAGGGCACCGATGTCACATTTCGAAGGGTACGTGGCCCGAGCCGGCCATTTCTCATCGCCTATCCATGGTTCATGCTGGCGGGGTCGCTCGCGCTCCGGAGGTGGCGCCGCGGCGTTGTGCAGGCCACGGGCGCGATCGTGTTCAACCACGTCGATGTGATCGCCGTCCACTACTGCCACCAAGTCGCGGCGCCCACGCCGAGTCGTGCCACATGGGTGTATCGCTTGCACGTCAAACTGGCAGGTGCACTGAAGCGGTTCGGTGAACAGGTGTGCTTTCGAATCAATCGAGCCGCCACGTTTGTGTGTGTGTCGGAGGGGCTGTCCGATGAGCTCCGCGAGCATTTTCCGGCGCTCGCCGAGCGAGTTCTCACGATCCACAATGGCATCGACACAGCCGACTTCACTGCCGGGCGACGCGGCCGCGAGGACGAGGCTGAGGCACTGCGCTCGGCGCTCGCGATCGGCGAGGGGCGACTGGTAGCGGCCTTCGTGGCCAGCGAGTGGGAGCGTAAGGGCCTGGCAGCTGTAATCCAGGCACTCGCGTTGGCGCCGGAGTGGGATCTGGTTGTCGCGGGCGGCGGTGATCGGCCGCACTATCAGTCGCTGGCTGAGTCGCTTGGTGTGGGTGATTCGGTCCATTGGCTCGGGGTTGTACGTGACGTTGACGTGGTCTATGAGATGGCCGATGCGTTTGTGTTGCCCACGAGCTACGAGAGCTTCTCGCTGGTCAGTTTCGAGGCTGCCGCGAGCGGCCTGCCTGTGCTCGTTACGCCCGTCCACGGTGTACGTGAGTTGATCGTCGATGGGCAGAGCGGCTTTTTTATCACTCGAGATCCAAGCTCGATCGCGACTCGACTGGGGCAGCTTACGGCGGACCCGGATCTGCGCAGGCGTCTCGGGGAGGCCGCGCGTGACGCGGCCCAGTCATTCGACACGAGCCGGATGGTCGCCGAGCACCACGAGCTTTACCTGCGACTCGATAGAGCCAGCGGCGAGCGCACACTCCTGGCCGGTACAGGCTGAGAACGTGCTCTCAGAGGCGAGCTGACTGAGACGCGCTGATCAGCAACTGCTCGAGGCGGTCGGTGGCTGCCGGCACCGAGAACAGCCGCTCGACCGCTGTGCGGCCTGTTTCGGCCAGCTCCCGACGGATCTCTGGGTGTTCGCGGAGGTTGCGCAATGTGTCTGCGAGCGCGTCACTATCTCCCTCTGCGAACACCAACCCACCTCCCGTTAGCTCGATCAACCAAGGGATCTCGCCGGAGCTCGAACCGACGATCGGCACGCCGCACCACAGTGCCTCGACAATCACCCGGCCGAACTGCTCCTTCCACGTGGCCGTCGTGTGTGACGGCACTGCCAATACGTCGAGTTGTGCGTAGCCCGAGGCCATTTGATCATGGGTCAGGTCGTCCAGTACACGCAGACGTGACCCGGGGATCGTCTGGCCCTCCAGTTGGTCTCTGAGCTCGCCGTTACCGATCATTAAGAGTTCCACCGGCGCGTCGAGCTGGCGCACGGCCGCCAGCAGATCGAGCAGGCCCTTGCGCTCGATCAGGCGACCTGCGTATCCGACAGTGAAAGGATGCGCGGGTACGGTTGGCACACTGCTCCAGCTGGGCACAGCCGGCGGAGCGAATCCGACCTCGCCTCGCGCTCCCCACGTGCGTGCCAGCCGCGCGGCGCTGTCGGAGCGTGCAGCCACGAAGGCCGCGTTACGCAGCACCCTCGAGCGCAGCCAACGTACCGGCGCCGGTAAGCTCCGATCGATGTTCTCATAGCACTGCACACCAAACGGTATGTTCAGCCGCGTCAGTGCGTGTGACCATTGTGTTGCCGCGAGCGCATATGGCTCGGCCTCCACGAATGCAACATGGGGGTCAATGCTTCGACATAGCGAGCGGCACCTGGTCAGGTAGAGGTGTCGTTGCACGCGACCCGGGAATACGATTGTGGTCGGGCGCAACGAGCTCTCCATGCCGGCCAGCGCCTGTGGACGGACTGGCTTGTGTGAGTACTCGTGACGCCAGCGGCTCGGCAACACGATCGTAACCTTCCACCCGCGTTGCACGAGCTCGCGGTAGACCTCTTGGTTGACGTTTACCACTGCGGGATGGCTCACCACCAGCAGCCTTCGCTCGCCGCTTGCAGTGCGTACTTTGCCGCAGCTGCCCGGCTGTTCGAGCGCTACAGGCTGCATGTCGCCACCCGTGCGCGTGGTAGCCTGTGGACCAGCAGCCGGGTCGTCGGCAGCAGCTTCCAGGGACCCCGCCGATTGCCACACCTGAACATCGTTGCACGCGTGCATGCGGGCTTGCTTGCTGGGCCCTGACGCGCGCTAGTCTTTAGCGTCCACTTACGCGTCAACCTAAGCTTGACGGTGGCTGGAAACAGCCTTTGGACGGATCCGAAACGCAGATGAACGAGACTACCGATGCCACCGCCATCTTCGCCCCCATTTGGCGGCGTAAGTGGCTGATTCTCATCGTCGGCATCCTAGTAGCCGCGGGGAGCTACGAGTACTACACGCGTGAGTCCAAGCTGTACTCGTCTGCAACACAGGTCTATCTAGGTAACGGCGCAGAAGAACAGAATCAGATCAGCGCCTCGGGCAGCGGTGGCATCAAGAAGGCAAGTGCGCCCAACCCGGCTACGCAGGCGGTGTTGATCAACTCCAGCATCATCAAGGAAGTTGTTCATGCACGCCTGCGCAAGCAACACAAAACCGCTGCCGTGCGCGCTGCGCTCAAGGGGAAAGTCAAAGCAAAGTCATCCGAAAAGAGCCAATTCATCAGTATCACCGCGGAAGGGCGGAACGCACGTGGCGTTGCGCTGCTCGCCAATACGACCGCGCAGGCATATGTCAAACGCCAA
Organism: Solirubrobacteraceae bacterium; assembly: GCA_035487855.1. GTDB lineage: Bacteria > Actinomycetota > Thermoleophilia > Solirubrobacterales > Solirubrobacteraceae > Palsa-744. The sequence goes on along the minus strand of DATHLT010000148.1, from coordinate 4,620 downwards.
AACGCGCATTACCGCAGGGAGGTCGCAGCCGCGATCGCACTTACTCGCAGGCAGGTACGTAGGATCGAAGCCGGTCAGACTGCTCATGCGACCTCGAAAGGGAAGTCAGGGGGCAAAAGCGCATCCAACACCACGGCTACGTTGCAGGCAGCAACGCTCAACAGCAAGATCAATCAGCTGGAAGCAAATCTCTCGGTCAAGCAGGTCACGCAGGTCGATCCAGCCACGCGTAAGCAGGCGCGGCTGGTTTCACCGCATCCGAAAAGCAACGCCGTCTTTGGCTTTGTGATCGGGTTGCTGCTGGCCGCGATAGTCGCCTACGCCGCGAGTCGCTTCGACCGTCGCCTACGGTCGCTAAGCGCGATCGAAGAGGTCTACCAGACCCAAATCATGACCGCGCTACAGACGGTTAGACGCCCAGTTATCCACCGCGACGGGCAGTCCGCGCCCGCCCCGCCGCTGCGTGAGGGCCTTTGGCGGTTGCAGACGACGCTCCAGGTCGGACAAGCGACCAGCGTTGCCAGCTACGGTAATGGGGCCAGCGAGCGCGGGCCGCGTGTGATCCTGTGTCTGAGTGCCGATCCCGGTGACGGCAAGTCGACGGTCAGCGCCACTCTCGCTCTCGCCCAAGCGGAAGCCGGTGAGCGGGTGGTGGTAGTCGAGGCCGATTTCCGCAGGCCCGTGCAAAGCCGGCTGCTGGGTGTGGATGGGCCCCAAGGTCTCGCCGACGTACTCGCTGGAAGGCTGACCGTTGAGGAAGCGCTGCAGCACGTTAGCCTCGTGCGCGCCGGTGCCGGTGTGGGCAGCCCGCAAAGCTCAACTGCTGCCACTGCTACTGTGGTTGAGTCCATCGGATCGGTGTCGGTGCTCGTGGGAGCGACGATGGTGGCAAACCCGCCCGCCCTGCTGGCACGCCCGGCGTTGAGCGAACTCACGCGGGCGCTCGCCAACGGCTTCGACTACGTGCTGATCGATGCTCCGCCGCCGCTACAAGTCAGCGACGTGATGCCGCTGATGGCAATGGTCGACGGGATCGTGCTCGTTGCTCGCCTCGGGCACACACGCGAGACCTCGGCGCAGCGGCTGGTGCAGCTGCTGCAGCGAACTCCCAGTGCGCCGGTCCTTGGCGTCGTGGCCAACGCCGTCTCGCAGTCGGACATCGAGAAGTACGGGCTATCTGGGCGCTACAAGCCCGGATGGCGGCAAAAACTCCCTGGCCGATGAGCACGCCGCCGTACCCGAGTCTGGCCTCTCGAGCCGGAGCGGGTCATCCGACGGTGCTCAGCCGCCGTGCACGCGAGCGTCTGCTCCTGTTCATGACTGCGCTGATCCCGCTGGTCCTTGCCCTGGCGATCAGTGTCGCGACACCGCACCCGTCAGTGAAGGAAGTCGTCGAGGTGGTGCTGCTGATCCTCGGTGCGGTGGGCGTGGTTGTCTTGATGGCGAGCGTTCGCTACACGGTGAGCCTGACCTTGCTTGTGCTCTACCTGGGGTTGCTGGACGGGCCTGTGAAGCTGGAGGCCGCGAACAAACTTGCGTCTGGCTTTCGCGACATCCTGATCGTCGCGATCGCCCTTGGCATGTTGATGCGTGCGTCCGCGCAGAAGACGCGTCTGTCGCTGCCGCCCCTTGCCGGGTGGGTAATAGGGTTCGTCGCCGTAGCGCTGGTCGAGGCACTCAATCCCGACACCCACGGGTTCCTGAAGGCGCTCGGTGGCTATCGCCAGCAGCTCGAGTTCGTGCCCTTCTTCTTCTTTGGGTATCTGATGATGTGCAGCAAGCATCGCTTTCGCCAGCTCTTTTTGATCTTCGGCGTGCTGGCCTTGGCAAACGGCCTCGTCGGCGCCTACCAATCTCGTCTAAGCCCGAGCCAGCTGTCTGGCTGGGGTCCGGGCTACGGCGAGCGGGTCAACGGCAAAGGTGGACAGACCGGTCGTACGTACGCCGTCGAAGGTGTCGCCCATCCTCGCCCGCCTGCGCTGGGCTCCGACAGTGGTTTCGGGGGCGGGATCGGTGTGCTTGCGCTGCCCGGGCTCCTGGCGTTGCTCACCAGCGGCCGCCTGCGTCGAAGATGGCCGGTGGTGCTGTGCTGCATGGGGGCGGTGGCCGGGATTGCCACCTCAGGTTCGCGAACGTCGATTGTCGTGGCGCTGGTGGTCGTTGCCAGCTACGCCGGGTTGTCGCTACTGGCGAGGCTGCGCCTTGGGCGACCACTCGCGGCGCTGCTCGCGCTTGCTCTCGTCGCGGGTGCGGTCGGCTGGGCGCTTCAAGCTGCCGATGGAAGCCAGGTGTTCCACCGCCAGGAAAGCCTCTTGAAGATCACCGGTGTGACCGAAAGTACCGGCGGCCGCGAAACCGGCGGCGACGGCAAGGAAAAGCATCTAAACGAAATCCCGCGCGACCTGCTGCAAGCGCCATTCGGGCTGGGGCTGGGGGTGAGTGGCTCGGTCGCCGGCTTTGGCGGGCATGAAAAGGTGACGATCGAAAACGAAAAGGTCAGCGGCGCGGGCTCGGCGTTCAACCTCCTCGTGGTTGAACTGGGAGCACCGGGCCTGTTTCTGTGGATCGGACTTACGATCGCTGCGCTTGCGCTCGCCCTCAAGGGCCTACGACGCGTGGTCGATCCCGAGTTGCGCGTTTATCTCGTCGCGATGGTTGCCGCGTATCTTGGATACACGGCCCAGGGCTTCATCGGCCCGACGCTCGCGGTAACTCCCGCGGGCGTGTATCTGTGGTTCGTCCCGGGCGTCATCGCATACTGGTTCGCCGGCCCCGGTCGCGTGGCCTTGCGCAGGTCGTCAACCGTGTCGATCGCGCCAGCATTGCGGGTGGGCGCGTGATCAAGGGCGGAGATGGATTGGCGCTGGCGTCCCCCGTGTCGAAGGTGCGCGAGCAAGCGCCGTCGAACATGTCGACCTTCGCGCAGTTGCGATCGCTGCTCGGCGGTCAACGAGGGTCGGTGTTGACGCTCGCGATTGGCACGATCCTGATGGGCTTGTCCGAATCGGCGCTACTGATCCTGCTCGCGGAGACGGCTGCCACGCTGGCTACGCGCGCGCACCACGCGCGCATTCACATCTGGGTCATCCATGTGCGTCCGTCGGTGAGCACGCTGCTGCTCGTTGCGCTGGCCGTCGTGTTCGCGCGCCTGCTGCTTCAGGTTCCGCTAGCGCTGTTGCCGCCGCGAATCGCATCACGCATGCAGGCGAGGCTGCGCACGGAACTGTTTCACTCCTTCTCGCGAGCGTCTTGGGACGTGCAGGCGCGCGACCGTGAGGGGCAGTTGCAAGAAACGATGACCGGCCAGGTTGCGCAGGCGACGTCGGCGATGTATAGCGCGATGGGCCTGATCACCTCGAGCTTGCTGCTGGCGGTGATGTTGCTCTCGGCGTTCGCGCTCAACGTCCTTGCGGCTGTGTTCGTAGTCGTTCTCACCGTGTCGCTTTTCGGGTTGTTGCGTCCACTGCGCCGGACTGGGGTGCAGAGAGCGCGTGCCCTCTCTCAGGCGCAGTTGCAATATGCACGCGGGATCGCCGAGTCGATCCGGGTGGCGGAGGAGACGCAGGTGTTTGGTGCCAGCGCGGCTCAGCGCAAGCGGATGGACGGTTTCATCAGCACCGCCCGCGGGCACCTGTTTGCGACGCAAGTGCTCCTTAGGCTCGCGTCGAACCTGTACGCAGCCGTCATCTCACTGCTGTTCGTGGGCGGGCTGTTCATCCTGTATGAGCTGGGGCGGGGGCACGCTGCCTCTCTCGGTGCCATCGTCTTGATCCTCGTGCGCGCGAGCTCGAGCGGCCAGAACGTGCAGGCCGCCTACCAGACGCTGCTCCAGTCGATGCCGTTCGTGGAGCGCACACAGCTCGCCGAGGGTCGCTACCGGGAAAGCGTCCCAGCACGCGGCAGCAGATCCCTGCCGGAGGTAGCCACGCTCGGATTCGACGATGTCGGCTTTGCCTACACACTCGGTCGGCCGGTGCTCTCCGACATCAGCTTCGAGGTCAACGGCGGCGAGGTCATCGGTGTCATCGGCCCGTCTGGTGCGGGCAAGTCAACCCTCGTGCAGCTGCTGCTACGACTACGGGCTCCCAGCGAGGGGCGCTATTTGGTCAACGGGCTGCCCGCGGAGGAGTTCTCCGAGGATGCGTGGCACACGCGCGTCGCGTATGTGCCGCAGGAGCCGCGTTTGTTGCATGCGTCGGTGGCGGAGAACATTCGTTTTTTTCGTGAGATTGATGATGAGGCGGTGCAGCGTGCTGGGCGTTTGGCGCGGATCCACGAGGACATCGTCAGCTGGCCGGATGGGTATGACACGATCGTGGGGCCGCGTGCTGATGCGGTCTCAGGTGGCCAGCAGCAGCGGATCTGTCTTGCGCGTGCGCTCGTTGCGCAGCCTGAGGTGCTGGTGCTCGATGAGCCCACGAGTGCGCTTGACCCTACGTCGGAGTCGTTGATCCAGGAGTCGCTGATGGGACTCAAGCAGCAGCTAACGCTGTTCATCGTCGCGCACCGCATGTCCACGCTAGATATTTGTGATCGCGTGATGATCATCATCGACGGCAAGCTCACCGCGTTCGACACAATCGAGCTACTGCAACGCGAGAACTCCTACTACCGCTCCGC
>DATHLT010000147.1:0-3616 GCA_035487855.1 Solirubrobacteraceae bacterium | reverse complement strand
GGAGTCGGTGAAATACAGACGGTCGGGCATCGGACGGTCAGGCATCGCTCCATCGTACTGGTGCGACGTTCAAGCGGATGGAATCGAGGAACGCTCGCTAGCCGTTTGATCGGTGGACGATTGCGCTGCTGCGAGGTACAGCACGGCCTGTGCTCGCGCCACGGCGCCGACGGCGGCGTCAGGAGGGAGCAGTTCGGGGTGATGCAGCGGGCGTGCGACGAAGCCCTCGGCGCCGTCGAGCCCCACGAACGCCATCGCCAACGGGGCCAGCACGCTGAAGAACGCGAAGTCGTCTGACCCGCACGAGCGCCACGTATCGGCCGCGGTCAAGCCCGCGGTGGGAAGTAGCTCACGTGCGCGAGTGACTATTGACGCGTCGTTCTCCAAAGCTGGCTCGCCGGGCACGAGCTTGACGCTGCCCCTGCATCCGTGTGCGGATGCAATGCCGGCGGTCACCTGCTCGACCAGCTCGCGTAGTGCTTGCCGATCCTCGGCGCGGTGTGCGCGTAGTGCGCCGCGTGCCACCGCGCACCTGGGGATCACATTCTCGGCGCTTCCCCCTTCCAGCACGCCGATCGTCAGCGACGCTGCGTGCAGCGGGTCGATCCGTCGGCCGAGCTCGGCGTGGAGTGCCACCACGATCTGCGCGAGAGCGAGGATCGGGTCGCGTCCGCGGTGCGGGTAGGCACCGTGCGTGGGCTCGCCCTCGACGGTGATCTCGACCGCATCGCACGAAGCGTTGACCGCACCTATGTCGAGTCCGACTGCACCCCAGGGCAGTTCCGGATGTACATGCGCAGCCACGATCGCCGCCGGCGCGAGGGCTGCGAGCTCGCCGTCTCGCAGCAGCTCATCAGCGCCCGACGGGTAGGCCTCCTCGCTTGGCTGGAAGATCGCCAGCAGCGGCGCCGGCAGCGCCTCCGCGAGCTCGTGTGCAGCGCGGGTCAAGGCGACGAGGGCGGCCATGTGCACGTCGTGTCCGCATGCATGCATTACTCCGCCGTGCGCCGTGAACGTGGCGCCGGTGCGCTCCTCGATCGGCAGCCCGTCGAGCTCCGCGCGCACGGCCACGGGCGGGCGCGCGCCGTTGGCTGCCACCAGCGCGAGCCTGCCCGTGCCGGCCGCCGTTTGACAGGGGACGGGTAGCTCCGCGGCAATGCTCGCTGCTGTGTGCTCCTCGGCGTGTGCGAGCTCGGGCTCGGCGTGCAGGCACCGTCGCAGGGCGACCGCACGCGGCAGCTCTCGTGTAATGCCATCCAGCAGTGCGCCGAGCAACCCCGCCGTGTCGGTCGCTTCAGTAGATGGCGGCATAGCGCCGGCAGAGCTCCTCGAGATCGACGTCGCGGGCCGCGTCGAGCTCGGCGCGCTTGACGCTCACGTATGCGTCGTAGAGGAGCGGTGCCATCCATCCGCGCGCGGTGTCGTCATCGGCCAGCGCCTGTAGTGCCTGATCGAGTGTCTTTGGCAGCGCGCCCACGCCGAAACGCTCTGCCTCGTGTGCGTCCAGCAGGGACGGGTCACGGTCGAGCATTGGCGGTGCGGGTAGCTCCTTGCGGACGCCCTCGAGGCCCGCCCGCACGATCGACGCGAGCGCCAAATAGGGGTTGGCGCTGGCGTCTGCGCCGCGGTACTCGAGGTGCAGCTGCTCGGATGGGTCGGTGTCGGCGAGCTCGACCACCGGTGGTATCCGCAGTAGCGCCTCGCGGTTGTGCTGGGCAAGGCACATAGCCCCTGCGCTCCAGCGATGGGGTGTCAGGCGTGCGCCTGACACTGGGCTCGCGGCGGTGAGCACGCTCAGTGCTCGCGCGTGGCGCAGGATTCCCGCGGCGAAGCTTGCACCGAGCTCGCTCAAGCCGGCTGGCCGTGCGGCGTCGTACAGCAGCGGGGCACCGCTGGCGTCGCGCAGGCTGAGGTGGATGTGCAGGCCGTTGCCCGCTTGGGCGGGGTCGAGTAGCGCCACGAAGCTCGCCCGTATCCCTTCGCGCCGGGCGATCTCTCTCACGACCTCTTTAAGCACGACGCTGCGGTCGGCGCTCGCCACTCCCTCCGCTGGTGCCACGGGGATCTCGAACTGGTGTGAGGCGTACTCGGCAAAGAAGCGTTCGGGCTCCACGCCGGCGTCCACCAACGCGTCCATCACCCGCGTTGGGAACGGCTCGAGGAGGCGCTGCTCCGCGAGCGTAAACGGCAGCGCTGGCGGTACGTCCAGCAACAGTTGGAACTCATGCTCGAAGCTTGCGAACAAGCGGGCGCCGAACTCGCGCTCGAGCTCGCCCAGCGTGTCACGCAGGAACGAGCGCGGACAGCACTCCCACGGCCTGCCGTCCGTCTCGACGATGTCGCACAGGACGAACTCCAACGCGCTCTCATCGCGATTCGCGCCGACGAGCACGCGTGTGTTCGGGTCGGGCAACAGGCGCAGATCGCCGGTCGACCCGAACGGGTTTGGTTCGGCGACTGGCCCCAGAGGCGTGAGCGCATGGTTGGCTGGTACCCAGCTAACGCCTGCCTGCAGGTGCTCGCTCAGCTCGGCCGAGAACACCGAACGCCCGCGCACGATCGAGCCGAGGTCGCAGCAGACGAGCGTGACCAGCCCGGATGCGCTCATCGCGGAGGCTCTGTGCTGGGAGGCTCCATGATCATCGTGCCGTTGTCCCAGATGCCCTCATGGATTCCCAGTGCCGCGGCGCCAGCGCGCACTGCCGGGGCATCCTCGGTAGCGGTGACCACGATCATGCCGCCAGCCGGCATGTCCCGCCGCTCGAGCGCTGTCGCAAGCCGCTCCTGTGGCTGCACATGGACGCCGGCGTTGCCCAGTGCGGGATACGTGTCGGCTAGGCAGTAGAGGCTGCCGCTGGGGCCGCGCACGCGCGCAAACACGCACGCGAAGTGCCCCACGTCCCAGTCTGGCGGCGGGCCTTGCGCCTCACCGTCGAGCAGGTAACCGAATAGCTGGTTGATATTTGGGCGTCCGCCCCACAGGTGGCGGGTTGCGAGGTTCGCCACGAGCGTAACGGGGTGCGCGAGTGCCGCCACGAGCTCGAACAGGCCGGCGAGTGTGCCCGCCTCCCATGGGCCCGCGTAAGGGGTTGCCGCCAGTGTTCCGTCTGACAGCAGTGCGATTGCGTCGAGCAGTCCTGCAGCGGTGGTACCCGACGCATCGGAGTCGTCGATGAGCGGCAGCTCGATGCGGTAGTCGCGTCGGCCTGGTTCGCCGTATGGCAGTGTGCCCGCCTCCCGTACGCCCGAGATGACACTGCCCGCTGCGAGTGCGACCGCGTCCTGATCGACAGGCTCGCCCTCGTGCGCGGTGATGCCGGCGGCGCCCAAGGCAAGGGCCCCACAGAAGGCTCCGCAGAGGTCGTCGCGCTGCGGAAGCTCGCGTGCGTGCAGCCCGAGAAGCTCTCTAGACCCTGGAAGAAGCTCGATTTGCAGCGGATTTTGCTGCATCATTTGACCTAATGTACACATGCTGGATACCGATCCGTCCACCGTCTGTGCGAAAGTACTACGTGCGATTCCACACGAGCCAATGCCGCGGCGATTCGCATACTATGGTCGGCTTCCACTTGACAGAACTCTGCGCACCTGTGATAGTACGAACCGTATGGCCCGC
>DATHLT010000146.1:0-5482 GCA_035487855.1 Solirubrobacteraceae bacterium | reverse complement strand
GCGGCGAGCGTCTCGCAGCGTCTCGCAGCCGAGCGCTCAGTAGAGATCGAACGGCTGCGCTATGGCATGGAGGCACGCGAGCACGAGCGCACCCGCTGGGCGCGAGAGATCCACGACGAGAGCATCCAAGGCATCGGCGCGCTGCGCCTGCAGTTGGCAAACGCGCGCGACCTCGACGACAGGCAGGCGCTGAGCCAAGCCGTGGACACGGTGCTTGAGGGTCTCGGCACAGAGATCGACGGTCTGCGCCACCTGATCACCGAGCTTCGGCCCGCTGCGCTCGACGACCTCGGGCTAGCCGCAGCGCTGGAAGCGCTAGCCCGACGTGCGCAGGCGATCGACGGGCTCGACGTTGACACAGAGATCGACCTGCCCGAGCCGGCAGATCTGGCCGGCAACGGCGGCGACACGGGTGGCTCGCGCCGGCTCGATGCAGAGCTCGAGAGCACCATCTACAGGATCGTGCAGGAGGCACTCACAAACGTAAGCCGTCACGCCGAAGCGACCAAAGCCGTCGTCAGCGTGCGCGAGCAGGGCGGCATGGTCCGCGCATCTGTGACCGATGACGGCAAGGGGATGCCTGACGCGAGCCGCCTTGGCCCGCGCGGCGACGGGCTGGAGGGCGGCTTCGGCATGTCGGGGATGCGCGAGCGTGCGGAGCTCATCGGCGGCGAGCTGGAATTCATGCCCGCGCCAGGACGCGGCACCACAGTACGCCTGACAGTACCGCTCGCCGGTCGCCCCACCCAGACTCCCGGGCAGCCCGCGACCTACTAACCGTTAGCGGCGGGGATTCCCGTCGCCGGATAGATCCTCATCAGCGCTCGAATCATCGTCGGGGCTGTCCCTGCGCAGCCAGCCCGCGAGCTGCTGGCCGACCGAGCTGACCGACTCGCCCGCGTCGCGAAACGCGTCGCGGATGCGATCGGCATAGAAACTCACAGCCTCTCCCCCATCCGCACGGGCATCGACCGGATCGTCACGGCGCTGGTACTCGCCGTTACCCACGATGCGATCGAACTCGCCCGAGCGCACCCACTCCATCAGCTCGTGCGTGCGCTTCACCGGCATCGGATGCGTCACCCCCAGATCGAGCATCAGCCGCGTCAGACGCTCCAGACCGCTGCCCTTCTCTTTGTAATCGATGCCCTGGCGCATGAACACGTCGAGATCGAGCTCGTCCACCATGGCACCGCCCGCAAGCGACATCAGCGTGCGGCACACGACCAGCGGGTCGCGGGTGACCACCGCCGCCGCGCGGTCAGCGCTCAGCTCTGTCGCTCGTCCCCACTCCATCAACACCGTGCGCACAGGGGCAAGCGGCAACGGCAGCCGCGCGGTGCTCGTCAGCAGCACGAGAATCGCAAGTGCCGTGCGGTACAGCTGATGGTCAGCGAGGATATGAGCCGCCTCGTGGGCGAACACCGCACGGCGCTGGGGAGCGTCGAGCAGCCGCACGAGCTCTGACTGGACGACCACCATCGGGCGCTTCGCCCCGATCGCAAGCGCGTTGGCCGTGGGGAACTGGGTTAGGTATAGGTCCGGTACCTCACCCATGTCGAGCGTCGTATACGCGATCGCGTGCTCGCGATACACATCCCCCAACTGGTCTTCACCGAGTCGCACCGAAGAGCCGAGATAGCTTTGGCGCAGAGCTCGCTCATAGCCCAGCTCGATCAGCTTGCGAACAACCGTGTCGAGGTACGGGATCGACCCCAACGCCGCGGTCGCCGCTTTGTCAGCCGGATGCTGAAAGGCCCGCGGCGAGATGTTCGTCAGCCGGTAGCCCTCGGCGGGAACGCTCGATCCCGAGGTAGCCATCCGCTCAGCCTACACCCGGATAGCAGCGCCAGTCGCGCATCGCGCCCGGCAAGGACACTCACCATTAGTCGCCCCACCCGGCCGCAAGGCCGCCGTAAATCAACTAATCAGCGAGACCTGTGCGTCGTACGTACGCCGTTATCTCCGCCCGCGAGGAGAAGCCGAGCTTCTCGATCGCGCGCGCACGGTAGGTCTTGACCGTGCGCTCCGCCACGTTCAGCTGCTCAGCGATCTCCGGGTTGGTGTAGCCATTGGCGATCAGCCTCACAACCTCGCGCTCGCGCTCTGAGAGCACCACACTGTCAGCGAACCCGTCCTCCCCGGTCGCCATCAGCGCCCCCAGCCGCGGGTGCAGGTAGTTGCCGCCCGCCACAGCCAGACGGAAGGCCTGAAGCAGCTCCGCAGGCTCAGCCTCCTTCAGCACATAGCTACGCGCCCCAGCCCGCAGCGCCTGGCGCGCATACTCAGGGTCCTCGCGCATCGTCAGGATCGCCACCGCAAGCGTCGGATGCGAGATGAAGCACGAAGGCAACGCGCCCAGGCTCGAACCGCCTGGCATCGTCAAGTCGAGCGTCAGCAGATCCGGCTGGTGCTCGCGCACCGCACGGATCATCGACGGTACGTCAGCCGCCTCCGCCACCACCCGAAACTCGCCCCCCTCGCGCTGCAACACCGCGCGGATCCCGTCACGGACGACCGTGTGGTCGTCAGCGATGATCACGTCGATCGGTTTCGTCAACACTGCCGTCGAGGCCTCCATGTATGGAACCTATCGGCACGAACCGCGCGATCCCAAAGGCCTGCCCATACTGCAAAGACGCTTGCGTTCGCTCCCTCAGCACCGGGAAAAGCCATGGCTTATGAGAACGCCGCTGTTCCTGCAACGCTCGCCCGGGCAGTCGCCAGCCGGTAGCGTGCCCCCCTTATGAGAGCCACATTCGCCTCCCCCCGGCTGCGCCGGATCATCACCGCGTATACGATCAACCGCGTCGGTAGCTGGCTTGGCTACGTCGCGATCGCCCTGGTCGTATTCGACCACACGCACAGCGCGCTTGCCGTTGCCGCGTTGCTCGTATGCGCCGAGGCACTGCCCGCGTTCGTGGTGCCCGTACTCGTCGCCTGGGTCGAGGCCTCGCCGCGCAACTTCGAGCTCAGCGGCCTATACCTCTTCGAGGCCATCGTCACGGTCGCGATAGCCATCATGTTCCAGCATTTCTGGCTGCCCGCGATTCTCTTTCTGGCCGCTCTCGACGGCTGGGCAGCGCTCGCGGCAAGCTCGCTGCTGCGCGCGGGAGCCGCGCGCCTAGGCCGCGAGGACCTGTCCGGCTCGATCGCCGCTGGGCGCGGCGTATCAGTGTCGCCCGACATCGAAGCTGAGGCCGAAAAGCAGGTCAACGCCGCGCTGAGCTTCGGCCTGTCTGTCTCCTTCCTCGCTGGACCAGTGCTCGGCGGCGTCGCCACCGCAGCGCTCGGCGGCAGCGCCACGCTGCTGATCGACGCCGCGTCGTTCGTCATCTGCGGGCTGCTGCTATTCGATCTCAGGCCGCACGTCGAGCACGCGCGCGGCGAAGGCGTGCGGGCGCGCCTACTCGCAGGCTGGCGGCACATCAACAACGTCCCCGCGCTGCGCGTGCTGTTTCTCGCGCAGGCCGCTGCGCTCGTGTTCATCCAAGCAGGAAGCCCGATCGAGGTCGTCTACACCAAGGGCACACTGCACGCCGGCGACGCGGGCTACGGCCTGTTCGTCACCGCCTGGGGCGGTGGCGGCATGGTCGGCAGCCTGCTGTTCGGCCGCGCCAAGGGTTCGCTGAACCTACTCCTCACCATAGGAATTCTGACGCTGAGCGGTGCATTCGTGTGGTTCTGGGCCGCTCCGTCATTCGCGACGGCCTGCGCCGGGGCGTTCCTCGCGGGTATCGGCAACGGAATCACCATCCCCGCCATGATGAGCGCCGCGCAGCGCTCAACGCCGATGCATCTGCAGAGCATCGTGATCGGCGCCAGCGAATCGTTGATTTCGGTGACGCTCGCCGGCGGCCTTGCGCTCGGCGGCGGGCTCGTTCTGCTGACCTCCACACGCATTACATTCCTCGTGCTGGGTATCGGCGCGGCAGCTGTCGCGGTTCTCTTCCTGCGCGCAACGAGCGCCAGCAGCGGTCTTCACCCGTAAGCGCGACAGCCTGCAACGATCGGCGGCGTTCCTCAAGTACCACTGCAAGTCGGTCGTTAAGGACGACAGACCACGTAATGTTGGTGCCGAAGCAAACTCTACGCCGCACCTGGTTGGCGACCGAGGTTCTGCTGATCGCAGGCACGATCGCCTCGAGTGTCGCTCAGGCGCGCACAACTGAATGGCAGCCCGCCGCGCTGGTCACCCTCCTGCTCGTGCTCGCGCTCGCCGGAGAGCGGTTCACGGTGCCGCTTCCCGGCCGCGGTGTGATGAGCGCGTCGCTCGGCGCGATGGTGCTCGCGATGGGCCTGCTCGGCCCCGCCGCGGCAGCGGCCTGCGGGGTTATAGCGGCGATCACCTTCTCAGCCACGCGCCGACGCACGGCCTCGGAGTGGCTGAGCAACGTTTGCGCATTCGCGGTTCCGCCGTTCGTGGGCGGCTGGCTTGTGCGCGGCGCGAGCAGCATGCTCGACGTGAGCGGAATGCACACCTCCGGGCAGCTCGTATTCGGCTTGACCGTGCTAGCCGCGCTGATCGTGCTGCTGGCGCTCAACTTCTTCCTGTGGGCCTTCGACGTCTGCGTCCGCGAGGGCGGCTCGATAGCCCGTCTGGCGCGTGACTTCCGTATCCCCACACTTCCCGGCGAGCTCGCCGTAGGGGTGCTGGCCACCACCCTGGCCGTCCTCTACAGGGGTGCCGGGCTGCCGGTGTTGCTCGCGGTCGTCCCCGTCCTGCTGATCTTCCGCCAGCTCACAGTGGCACTGCTGCGCTCAGAGGAGCGCGCCGACCAGCTCGAAGCGCGCACCATCAACCTGGCATCGCTTCAGGACGCCGTACTGCGCGCGTTCGTCGGCGCGCTACGCACACGCGACCCCGCCACAGGTAGACACTCCGCCGCCGTCGCGCTATACGCAAGCGAGCTGGCCGAGGAGATCGGCGCCGAGCCCACCGACCAGGACACCGTCAGAGTCGCCGCGCTCCTGCACGACATCGCCAAGGTCACATGGCCTGACAGGGTCCTGCACGCCGAAGCACATGGCGAAACGCTCGCCGCAGAAGACCAAGCTCTGATCGACAACGCACCACAGCTCTGTGCCGAGCTGATCGGGCAACTCGACGGCTACGGAACCGTCGCCGACACCGTGCTCTATCACCGCGAGCGCATCGACGGCAGCGGCTACCCCGCCGGTCTGATCGGCAAAGAGATCCCCCTCACCTCACGCATCCTCGCCGTCTGCTGCGTGTATGACGCGATGCACTCTCGTAGCGACTACCGGCCACCCATGAGCGAGCCAGAAGCGATGACAGAGCTACGCGTCGCAGCCGAGCGCGGACAGCTTGACCCTGAGCTCGTCGAGGCGTTCATCGCACTACGCCAGCGCAAAGGACCAGAGCTCGAACAGCACGCGCTCACCACCGAAGGACTTGACATCCGTCGCCACAGTGCTACTCCCGCGGCCGATCTGCGCGACGCACAAACCAGCCGACCCC
>DATHLT010000145.1:0-6743 GCA_035487855.1 Solirubrobacteraceae bacterium | reverse complement strand
ACCGCGGTCAAGCGGGTGGGTGGAGATCCAACCAAAGGCGACGGTGCGCTCGTGGCGATCGATGCCACTTCTGGCGCGGGCGGGCTGCCGGTCGATATCTCACAAGTCGACGCCTACTACTTTGCCCCGCAAAAGAGCTTTGCCGCCGACGGGGGCCTGTGGCTTGCTGTCCTCAGCCCAGCTGCGCAGGAGCGGATCAAGACGTTGCACGCCTCTGAGCGTTGGATCCCCGAATTTCTTTCCCTGCACACGGCGCTCGAGAACTCGCTCAAAGACCAGACCTACAACACACCCGCCGTGGCCACGCTGTTCCTGCTCAGCGACCAGATCCGCTGGATGCTCGACGGTGGCGGGCTGGACGGGTGCGTGGCACGCAGCCGCGCATCCTCCGATCATCTATACGGCTGGGCTGAGAGCACCGACTACACGACTCCGTTCGTAGCCGATCCAGCCAAGCGCTCGTTGGTCGTCGGCACGATCGACTTTGATGACGGCGTCGACGCCGCGGCAGTGGCGGCAACGCTGCGCGCCAACGGCATCGTTGACGTCGAGCCGTATCGCAAGCTTGGTCGCAACCAGTTGCGTATCGGCATGTTCCCGGCGGTCGATACCGCCGATGTGCAGGCGCTCACGTCCTGTATCGACTGGATCGTGGAGAGGGTGGGAGCATGAGCGATCGTCCCAAGGTTCTGGTGAAGGAGAAGATCGGCGACTCCGGTGTGGCGCTGCTGCGCGAGCACTTCGACGTCGAGCTCGGGATCGAGTGGAGCAACGAGGATCTCGCCGAGCGCATCGATGCCTATGACGGGATCGTGATCCGCTCGGCCACCAAGATGACCGCCGATCTGATCGCTCGCGCGACCCGTCTGCGCGCAATTGGACGCGCCGGGGTGGGCGTCGACAACGTCGATGTCGAGGCGGCGACCAAACGTGGGATCGTTGTTGCCAACGCGCCTGAGTCGAACGTCGTCACAGCGGCAGAGCACACGATGGCGCTGCTGCTCGCGCTCGCGCGCAACGTGCCGCAGGCCTACGCGGCGCTGATGGAAGGCAAATGGGACCGCTCGAAGTACTCCGGTGTGGAGCTCTACGAAAAGACTCTGGGAGTCGTTGGCTTCGGGCGCATCGGGCAGCTCGTGGCGCAACGGGCGCGCGGCTTCAACATGCGTGTGCTTGCGTTTGACCCGTTCGTCAGCGCCGAGCGCTATCGCGAGCTGGGCGTGGATAAGGCCGACAGCGTCGAGGACATTTACGCGCAGGCCGACTTCATCACGATCCATCTGCCGAAGACGCCCGAGACCGAAGGGTTCATCGACGCCGCGGCGTTCGCGAAGATGCGCGACGGCGTGCGGCTGTTGAACGTCGCACGCGGCGGATTGATCGACGAGGACGCGCTCAAGGACGCGCTCGACGCGGGCAAGGTCGCGGGCGTCGCGCTCGACGTGTTCAAGAGCGAGCCGATGACCGAGCACCCGCTGTTTGGCTACACCAACGTGATCGCCACCCCGCACCTGGGGGCCTCCACCACGGAGGCGACCGATCGTGCCGGCTATCAGAGCGCCGAGCAGGTAGTGGCGGCGCTCACCGGCGGGGTCGTCTCAACCGCGGTGAACATCCCCGCTGTCGGAGCCGAGGACATGGCGATGCTCGGGCCGCTGCTGCCGCTTGCCACGCAACTTGGCAAGCTCGCGATGGAGCTCGCGGAAGGCAGCTCAGTGGAGCGCATCGAGGCGGCGTTCATGGGTCGGATCGCCGACTTCGACACGCGCCTACTCGGGCTGGCGGTGATCGTCGGCGCGTTGCAAGGCCGTACCGAGGAGGACGTCAACCTCGTCAACGCTCCCACTATGGCCCAGCAGCGTGGGATCGTCTTCGAGGAGAAGGCCGTCTCCGAGGCACAGGACTTCAACGAGCTGATTCGCGTGACTGTAGTCGCCGGCTCTGAGCGCGTCGCCGTTGCCGGCACCGGCATCGGACCCAACGGCGTGCCACATCTCGTTGAGGTGCAGGGTCGACGGCTGACGATCGAGCTCGAGCGGTTCGTGACCGTCTTTCGCTACGAGGACCTGCCCGGAATGATCGGGCGGGTGGGGACGATCTTCGGCTCGCACGGCATCAACATCTCATCAGCGGCGGTCGGACACACTCCCGATGGCAGCACCGATGGCGAGGACCGGCGTCTGGCGGCGATGGTCGTAACCACCGATGCCGCCGTGCCCGATACGGTCGTCCAGGAGATTGTCGCCTCGGACGGGTTTGTGAACGGCTGGTCCGTAGACCTGGCCTGAGGCGGCCGTGGGCCTTCGCGAGGCGGCGAAGGTGCTGATCCTCTAGCCTCAACGGCACTGGCGAGCGAGTGAGACGGGGTAGAGGCATGCAGGCAGTTGTGATCACGAAGCACGGCGGCCCGGGAGTGCTGCAGGTACAGGAGCAGCCTGATCCGACGCTTGGAGCAGGCCAGGTCCGCATCGATGTGGCGGCCTCGGGCATCAACTTCGCGGATGTGATGGCGCGCATGGGGCTCTACGCCGACGCCCCCAAGACGCCTTGCGTGGTCGGCTATGAGGTCGCGGGAACGATCGTTGAGGTGGGAGAGGGTGTGGAGAATTTCAGCGTGGGTGAGCGGGTGTTCGCGAGCACCCAGTTCGGCGGCTACGCCTCACAGGTGGCGGCGATGGCAACTGACGTGGTGGCGCTGCCCGACGAGCTCAGCTTCGAGCAGGGCGCGGCTATTCCCGTCAACTACGGCACCGCTTGGGCGGGCCTGATTGGCTATGGCAGCCTGCAGCCGGGTGAACGCGTGCTGATCCACTCTGCCGGCGGAGGCGTTGGTATCGCTGCTACGCAGATCGCCAACCGTGTCGGCGTTGAGGTCTATGGCACCGCGTCCCCAGGCAAGCACGCGCGTTGTGTCGAACTGGGAGTGGATCACATGATCGACTACACCAAGCCCGGCTGGGAGCGCGGCCTGCCGAAGTTCGACGTGATCATGGATGCCGTCGGCGGCGCGAGCTTTCGCCGCAGCTACAACCTGCTGCGACCGGGCGGACGGCTGGTCGCGTTCGGCGCCTCCTCGGTTGTCTCCGGCGAGCGCAAAAACGTCGTCACTGCGCTGCGTGCCGTCGCACGCATGCCCCGCTTCAACATGATCAAGCAGATGTCCGAATCGAAGGCTGTGATCGGGCTGAACATGCTCAGCTTGTGGAAGGACCGCGGCACGCTCGAACCGTGGATCCAGCCGCTGCGGGAGATGCTCGCCGACGGCACCGTAAAACCGGTCGTCGCGGAGTCCTTCAGCTTCAAGGATGCCGGCGCCGCGCAGAACATGATCACCGAGCGGCGTAACGTCGGCAAGGTAGTGCTGCTACCGGGCTAGGCGGCAAACGTCCGCCGCGACGTTTGCATCGCCGTTCGCTCACGGTGCTACCCTGCAAACAGATGTCGTTTCGTAACTCGCTTCTACAGCTTCTTCTCCTCCCCCCTCGGGGGGAATAGTGCGTGGCGGCCGCGTAGCCGCATACCCAGCTAGAGAGGAACAGCAAGCGAGATAGAGAAGGAGCACGAACGACATGACTGACAAACAGGCACGTGACGACGCGGACCGCGTCAAGATCTTCGACACGACGCTGCGCGATGGCGAGCAGTCGCCAGGGATCTCCCTGAACAAGCAGGAAAAGCTCGAGATCGCCCATCAGCTGTCGCGGCTGGGCGTCGATGTGATCGAGGCGGGTTTCCCGATCACCTCACCAGGCGACTTCGAGTCGGTGCAGGCAATTGCCAGAGAGGTGGAAGGCCCCGTCATCTGCGGGCTGGCCCGCACCGCCAAGCAGGACATCGAGGCCGCCTGGCAGGCCGTGAAGGACTCCGAGCGTCCCCGCATTCACACATTCATCGCGACGAGTGACATTCACATCGAGCGCAAGCTGCAGACCACCCGCGAGGACGTCAAGGGACAGGTACGTGCAGCCGTAGCGCAGGCACGCGAATGCACCGATGACGTCGAGTTCTCACCAGAGGACGGCTCGCGCTCGGACATCGACTACATGGCCGAGGTCATCCAGATCGCGTTGGACGAGGGCGCCACCACGATCAACGTACCCGACACGGTCGGCTACACGATGCCCAGCGAGTACAAGACAATGTTCGAAGCGCTCTACCGTCTGGTTCCGGACTTGCGTGACGTGGTCGTCTCGGTGCACTGCCACGACGACCTGGGTCTGGCTGTGGCCAACTCGCTGGCCGGGCTGGAAGCGGGCTGCCGCCAGGTCGAGTGTGCGATCAACGGCATCGGCGAGCGCGCGGGTAACGCGTCGCTCGAGGAGATCGTGATGCTGCTGCACACGCGCGCCCCTAGCCTGGGCTTGTGGACCGGTGCCGAGACCACCGAGATCGCGCGCACCAGCCGCCTGGTCTCGCGCCTGACCGGGTATCAGGTGCAGCCGAATAAGGCGATCGTTGGTCGCAACGCGTTTGCACACGAGGCGGGCATCCACCAGGACGGCGTGCTGAAGGAGCGCACCACGTACGAGATCATGGATGCGACGACGGTGGGCCTGCGCAGCAACTCGATCGTGCTGGGTAAGCACTCAGGCCGCCACGCGCTCAGCAAAGCGCTCGAGGAGATGGGCTTCGAGATCGACGGCGCCGCGCTGAATACCGCGTTCAAGCGCTTCAAGGAGATCGCCGATCGCAAGAAGCAGGTGACGGCGATGGACCTGGAGGCGCTGGTCACCGACGAGTTGCGTGAGGAGGTCGCCGGCTATGCGCTGGAGTCATTCGAGGTTGACGCCTCATCGCTGCGCCCGCCACACGCGCGCGTGTCGGTGACGTTGCCCGACGGCTCCTCCGCCAAAGGCTCGTTCACCGGCGACGGGCCGATCGATGCAGTCTTCCAGGCGATCAACGCGGCCACCGGCATAGCGCCGATACTCAGTGACTTCACCATCGGCGCTGTCACCGAGGGCCAGGACGCTCTGGGCGAGGTCTCGGTGGTGCTTGAGGTCTCGGGCTTCACCGGTGCCGGCCAGGGGGTCTCCACGGACATCATCGATGCGGCGGCCCGCGCGTATGTGCGCGCGCTGTCGGTTGCCGTCGCACGTTCACACGCCGATGATGCGATCGGGCTGCCCGAAACCACCGCGGGCTGAAGGGGCATTTTATGGGGCTTTTCCGGGAGCCCGCCCTCCCCGGCGGGGTCGCGTGTTGCCGTTCGCCCGGTGTCAGGCGAAGAACTCGGCGACCGCGACCCGCCAGCCGGGCACGGCGTTGCTGAGGTCGAGCTCGCCGTTAGTGAAGACGCGCACGTCGCCCCTTGCTCCGTACACAGTGGCCGAACGTCGAGCGGGGTCGAGCACAAGGATCGCCGCCGCGCCGGCGGCGATCCAGCCCATCGCCTTTGACTCGACCTCGCTGAAACTGTCACCCGGAGAGACAACCTCGACGGCGAAATCGGGCGGCCCGGGCCAGAACTTGACTGTTCGGCCGACTGCTTCCGCGCGCGTCTTGCCCACGAATGCGGCGTCAGGCGCACGCACAGTGTCGGGATCGCTGCCAAGTACAAACCCCGTCTCCGCTCCAAAGGTCACGCCGGTATCCGTAGCTTGCACATGCACGCTCAGCAGACGACCTGCCGTCATAGCGACCCGGCCATGCTCTGCGCCGGCGGGCGTCATCGTCCGCAGCTGTCCTGCGACGAGCTCGTGGCGCATGCCATCGCCGGGGAGGTTCCAGAGATCCTCTGCGCTGAATGCGACCGCATGCGATGCCATGCCAGAAAGGCTAGCGGCGCATCCCGCAAGGCGCGAGCACTCTGTTGGGCTTGCGTGAGATGTGGCTCATACCAGCAGCGTGCCGGTCACTGGGGATGGGACTCTCAATCGAGCACGGACGTCTGTGATAACGTACGCTCGTATGGCCGCTGACACGGTAATTTCGGACACATCACCCGAGCACGCAGCGGCTCTGTCACCGGCGGTGCTCGGCGCCCGCGTTAAGGCTTTGCGCGAGGCCGCCGCGCTGTCGCTGCGCGACCTCTCCGAGCGCAGCGGCGTCAGCGCGCCCATGCTCTCACAGGTCGAGCGCGGCGAGACCAGCCCTACGCTCACCGTCGCCACGCGCATCGCCGCCGGGCTCGAGTTGCGGCTCTCGCAGCTGCTGCGCCTGGATGAGGACGGTGCAGTCACGATCGTCCGCTGCGCCGATCGCACTCGCGGTGGCAACAAGCGGCGCGGCCACGGCTTCGAGGTGCTGACTTCCTCACAGCCCGGCCAGCGTGCCGAGGTCTCACGCCACATGCTGGCGCCCGGTGGTGCGACCGGCGCGCCTGACGATCCACCGATGCACGAGCCCGGCAGCCGCGAGACGGCAGTCGTGGAGAGGGGCTCGGTGGTGCTCGTGTGCGACGGCCAGCGCTATGTCCTGGACCAGGGCGACTGCGTGACCTTCGACGCCGATCTGCCGCATCACTTCGAGAACCCCGCCGACGCCGAGGCCGTGCTGCTCGCGGTCGTCAGCGCCGGCCTCAGACGAAGCTAGTTAGGAGAGACACGGAGACGCCATGCCAAAGAGCCTGTTCGACAAGATCTGGGAGACCCACGAGGTCGCTCCAGGCCTGATCTATATCGACCTGCACCTCGTGCACGAGGTCACCAGCCCGCAGGCGTTCGACGGGCTACGTCTGGCGGGTCGCACCGTTCGGCGGCCTGACCGAACGCTGGCGACCGCCGATCACAACACGCCGACCG
>DATHLT010000144.1:0-35936 GCA_035487855.1 Solirubrobacteraceae bacterium | reverse complement strand
TCCGACGCGGCGATACCAGTAATCGTTCAGCGTATACATACCGTTTTTCATCCATTCCCACGGGGGCTTGACGTAGAGCTCTGTCACCTGGGTCGGCAACCTGGACTGCAAGAGAAGGCCTTGACGCTCGAAGGCCGTGATCAGCCACGGGATATTCGCCCGGCGCGTGAGGAGTGGACCGGCGGGAGTCTCCTTCCAGTGCTCGACGCCAGCAGGCGTGCGACGCAGGCCGGAGCGACGAGCCATGCGCTTGGCGGCCAGGATGGCGATCGCCTCTGGCGAGTGAACGTTCCCCTCGTGCACGATCAGATGGCCGCCCGGCGCGATGACGCGGCTCAACTCCTCGATCGCTCGCTCGACCTTGGGAACGTGCATCAGCACCCCCCAACAGAGGGCGTAGTCGAAGCTCTGATCGTCGTATGACAGATCGACTAGATCCTCACGCTCGACGTCAACGAGGTGCTCCAGCCCCGCGGCTCGGACGTTCTCACGGACCACATCGAGCACGGCGTCCGAAAAATCGACGGCCTTGACCGTGTAGCCACGACGGGCCAGCCGCATGGCGTGGAATCCGGGTCCACACCCAGCCTCCAGGAAGACGCTCCCCGGCGGCGGCTTCACCTTCTCCAATATCTTGTCGAAGGCGAGTTCGTAAAACAGCTCGTTGCGAGGGCTGCGAAATCCGCTCTCCCAGAGTTCGTGAACGTGCTCGTGGGCCAGAGTGCTCTGCTGGACCGTGGTGGTGTCGACCACATCTTCTCCTGGCACTTACGCAGCCTAGCGCGCTGTACTTACTGCAGCGTTTCGGGGGCACGCGCGAGGTGAGTCATCGTCAGCCCATAGCGTGCTAGCACGCCTGCGGCGCGAACGAAAGACGATCTCGCCTGCCGCCTCGCTGCCTGCCGGGCCTGCTGGTCCAAGACCTCGGGTGGGAGCAGCACCTGCCGCCGCACGAACGCGCCGAAGCCCCCCCGCGGCGTCAGCAACCCGTCAATCAATCCCATGTCTGCATAGAGCTGTGGTGAGCTGAAACGCGGGTTGGGGTTCGCGAGCCGCACGGCCACGCTTTCGCGAAGGCCCAGTCTGGGCCGGTCCCCGACGAGCTGCGCCGCGGGTAGGCCCACGATCCTCTCGGCCACCTCGACCGCGACCGGAATGACGCGCGCGAATGCCGGATAGATATGCAGCAGTTCATCGAGCGCGCCGGGTGCGAGCTCGGCGCCGTAGACGTCCCACCAAGCGCCCAGGTCGCTGGCCAAACGCAGGCCGACGAAGCCGTCTCTCGCGTAGAACAGCAGCAGCGCGGCGAGCTCATCGGCGAGAGCCGGGCGCCAGCCGCCCAGCGGATCCACCACAGGCGGCAGGAGCCGCTCGCGCGCGAAGCTCCGCTCATACCAGTGGACGCGCCAGTGGAGCTCCACTGGCGGCAACTCTCCCCGCTCGTGGACGAGCATGAAGTGCAGCAGCGGCAGCCCGTCGTCGTACACATGATCGGTCGGAGCACCGTAGCCCAGCCCGCGCATCACCTCCACTGCTGTCTGCAACTGCTCCGGAGAGACGAGCAGGTCGATGTCGCTGGAGGGACGCCGGCCGGGATCGCCATAGATGGTCTCACCCAGGAGCGGCCCCTTCAATGCGACCGAGGGTACCCCCGCATCAGCGAGCATGGCGATGGCGCGCAAGGACACGAGCTGCAAGAAGGCCCCGTGCCGGTGCCCTGACGCCGTCGCCTGCTCCACTGCTGCAGCGAAGCCGGCGCTCGTATGTCCCTTCGCGAGCTCGACGATACGTGGACCCAACGTGGGCAGCAGCTTGCGCAGATGCAGTGCCTCGGTGAGTCGTGGCCAGTTCACCTCGGCCGTCAGCCGCTCGGCTCGCTCGCCCATAGCCCGCCGGCGGGCAGCAGTGCCGGCGCTGAGCAGTATTAGCTGCCGTTCGGCTTGCGAGCTGACTATCAAAGTTCAACGCGTCATGGTAGTCGATAGAGCCCAGCGCCGGACATCGCGCACACGCGCCAACTAGGTGTTGTGCAGTTCCATCTTCAGCAGTTCCAAATCGCTCCAGGGGAAGGCTTCGAGGAGCTTTTGCGGGGACTTCCCTTCGAAGTAGCCGTGGGCGCCGATGTATGGGTTGCTGCCGGTGGGGGTCGGGTCCTGCGCAACGAAGGCCACGTTCGTGGCCGAGTCCCTGACGAAGATCCCGTAGCGCTGCGCCGCTGTGGCCATCATTAGCGTCAACCGCGAAAGGTGCAGCGAGGCGAGGTCGAGGTTCGGATCGAGGCGCAAATGCGCTCCCTCCGGCAGTGACAGCGGTGCGGTGGAATAGCCGTCGGTCCGCTGGGCGGGCGAGGCGTATTCCCCGTAACGCGTGTTCGGAATCGCGAGCGCCAGTGCATGGTTGATCTGGCCCAGTTCGAGATCTTCCAATGTGATCAGCCCACCAGCAACCGACAGCGAGGTCGCACTCACTCCCCAATATGGCGACGCGCCGGGCCAGGCTTCGGGACCGTAGACGCCCGGATCGGACGAGGCGCTGCCCATTGCGCCTCCCCATCTAGCCTGCCAGCCTGCTTCGGCTTTTTCAAGGCCCCAGAATTCCCACAGCTTGCCGGTGCTCGGCTGCCAGACGACAAGATCTTTGTCGGTGCCCTCCGCGGGTTTGGCTTCGGGAGGCAACGGCACGGCGTCCCACGCCGACTGGAGAGCAGTATTTAGTTTGCGTTCATAGCGGATTTCTTGGGTGACCTTCACAGTCGCCTGCGTAGCGGGCACCGTGTAGATTGGAACGGACCACGCGGTCGTGTTGATATTAGGCAGGCCTTCCTTAGCCTTCTCCGCCGCCGCGATCTCTCCATCGAAGGCACTCACGATCGCAGCCGAATTCGGATCCAGCGGCGCGTCGGAGGGCACCGGTTCGTTCCAGAAGCTCGTAGGAGCAAAAAAGCGGAAGGGGGCCGGCAGCGTGACCGTCTGAGTCAGCGTGGTCGATGTGGAGGTCAGATAATTCCCATCGCCGCTGTAGGTCGCCGTGATCGTGTTAGAGCCAACCGCGGCATAACCCGCCACGGCGCATGTCGCGGTGGCGGAGCTTGCCTTCTGCGCGGCGCAGCCCGCAATCGGTGTCCCCGCATCCTTGAACGCAACCGTACCCGTGGCGGTCGCCGGAAGCACCCTCGCTGTGTAGGTCACGGCCTGCTTGAGCGTCGAGGGGTCAAGCGAAGACGAAAGTTTCGTCGTCGTCGAAACCTTTTCGACCGCGGGTTTCGTTTCCACGGGAGGTTCTTTTTCCGCCGGCGCCTTTATTTTGATTGGAGGTTTAGTGTCAACAGGGGGTTCAGCCGGGGGTTCGGTTTCAACGGGAGAGTTGGTTTCGACGGGGGGCTTTGCTTCGATGGGCGCTCCCGGTAGCGCCGGCTGCTGTGAGACGCTAACCGGTGACTGTTCTTCGAGCGCCTTAGATCCTTCCGAGGACAAGCCGGTGACCAATGGCGGACCGCTCTTGGGTGACTTCGAGCCTTTTGAGGTGGTGGAGCGCTTGCACCGCTTGTGCGGCATCTTTTTTCGTTTGCAGGCCCTCGCGGTGGCCCCCGAAACCGCATGACTCTTGCCACAGCTACAGGAAGCCGTGCGGGGGGCCGATTTCGAGCTATGTGCCGATGAGCTGGCCGTCGCAACGCCACAGAGGCCAGCGAAAGCGAGCAGCACAACCACGCACCAGGCGGCTATCGAGGCTATGAGTGGACGTCCGCACAGCGGCGCACCCCCGACACCCAGCACTGACATTAGACTCCTTTGGCCTTCGCGTTCCCTACAGCGACAAGACAGCGTCCCCCGCAGATGCGGGCTGCAGAGTAACTGCCGGACAAGCATCGGGCCGTGCGCAACGAGTACGGAGCGCGGGCGCCCAACTCTGGACATTTGATCCGCGCACCACTGCCCAAACGTCCAACCCACGATCGACCGGTAGCCGCCGACGAACTATACCCGCCGGGCCGGTGCCAGCGCGTTACCGAGCTGTCGTGCTCGCGCAAGCTCTGGCCCCCGCCCACCGTTGTAGATGAGTGTGCCGCGAATCGATCGGTCCGAGGATGAGTCGGCCGTACTCCCATGAGGCTCAGGATGAGCACACCGAGCGCAGCGTCATGCTGACGCTCGAGGGCTTCGCCTGGGAGACGCTCGACGAGGAGGCCGCGCGCGAGGGAATCACCACCGACGAGCTCATCACCTTCTCCGTGCTGTACTACCTCGCCGATGTCGACAGCGGGCGAATCGCCCGGAGGATCACGCGCAGCCCGTTCCCGAGCCGACCGTCGCCGGCGCCGCGCCGCGACTGACAAGCGCGGCCCGCAGCGTCCTGCGCCCGCGGTGGTGCAGGCCGTGGATCGAGCCTTCCGAACGGCCGGTGCGGGTAGCGATCTCCAGCGGAGAGAGCCCGGCGAAGTGGCGCAGCACCAGCACCTCGCGCTGATCCCGCGGCAGTTCCGCGAGCGCCTCGCACAGGTCGCGCATCCGCCGGTCGCCGGCCGGGTCGCCGATGCCATGATCGGTGATCCGCACCTCTTCCACGGGCACCAGCCGCTGACGCCGCAGGTGATCGACGGCGACGTTACGCGCCACCCGCAGCACCCACGCGAAGAATGGCACCTCTCGTTCCTCGTATTTGCCGATCACGCGAATCAGCTTCGTGAATACCTGCTGGGTCACGTCTTCGGCCTCGTGTGAGTCGTGGACAATGCTGCGCACATAGCCGTGCACGTCGTCGGCGTAGCGCGCATAGAGGAAGCCCAGGGCCTCGCGGTCGCCGAGCTGTGCCCGCTTGACCGCCTGCGCGACCCGTCGCGACATCAGCTGCTCGGCGGCATCCACTTCCGCCGCCCCCTGCGGCGAATGCCTCTGCATAACCGTAAGCTCCATCTCACACCCTCCAGTCGAGTTCATCCGTGTCCTCTGGGCATAACGGAGCAATTGCACCTGTCGAATCTCATGCGAATGCGACAGGCTCTCCGAGCTGCTCCCCTCAAGAATCGCCCCGGTCTGCCATACCTGCGTAGGTTGACACTTGATCAGGGGCAGATCTGGCAGCGTAGCTGTCCTCCAGAAACACCCGCGCCGCGCGTATCGCCAACCGGGGGCCACCCCCGAGCAGACCCACCATCGTCACATCCACAATGCCTCTCACCAAAGGCAGTTCTGAGACGACACCGAGGCGAGCGGGGCGCACCGACGGACGATCGTCGGCGGCCTGACCTTCCCTAGTCGAGTGGTTCAACGGCATGTTTGTCATTGTTCTCTGCTCCCAACCACCGATGGTTTGCGGGAAGCAGCATCCCTCTACCCCGAGTCCGATCCCTGACAAAATCCTACCGCCCCGGCGCTACTGCAATATTGGACGCTGTGCCAAATTTAGTGCCGACATCTGGACCGGTGTCTAAGGGCAATTGGAGAGCCCCATCGGATTGATCAAATACTGCAACAAATGTACAGCTCAGCAATCCCCAACGCAAACAATGGAGATTACGCAAAGCTGTCGGATTCCCGCAATCACAAGCCACGGCAACTAATCACAAAAGCAACCGTGCGCAGCAAGATCTTGATGTCACCCCACAGTGACCAGTTGGCCACATACAAATAATCGATCGCCACCATTTCTCGCAATGGCACACGCGTCGGTCCTAGGATCTGCCACGGGCCGGTCATCCCCGGCGTCAACTCCAGACGCCGGCGATGCCACCCCTTGACTCGCTCGTCCTCGTCAATCACGAGCGGACGCGGACCCACCAGGCTCATCTCGCCTTTGATGATGTTCAGCAGCTGCGGCAGCTCATCGAGCGAAGTCTTACGCAGGAAGCGACCCGCACGCGTGACCCGCGGGTCGTCGGCAATCTTGAACAATCCGCCCTGTGCCTCGTTGCGATCACGGAGAGCGTCCTTCAAGGCCTCGGCGTCGGCGACCATCGTGCGAAACTTGAAGATGCGAAAACGCTGGCCGTGGCGTCCCACACGTTCCTGGCGGAAGAACACCGGACCGCGGCTGTCCAGCTTGATTGCCACCGCAGCAACGATCATCAGCGGCGCGACCGCCAACAGCCCGAGCGATGTGTATAGAAGATCAAACGATCGCTTGACCGCGGCAGACGATCGCGTCAGCTCGAAGCGTTTGACACCCATCACCGTCACACCGTGCAGGTCATCGAACACAACCGACGAGCCCACAACCTCCAGCAGGCGCGGCAGAATACTCACGCGCACACCAACGGCCTTAAGTGTGCGCACGAGATCGAGCATCTCGCCGGCATCCGCGCTGCGCGGCGCGATGATCGCCCGCTGAACGTCTAGCTCGCGGGCAAGATTGCGTACGTCCGCGAGCTTCGACGCCGAACGGGCGTCGGTCGACCACTGCTCGATCTTGTCGAGGTCCAGGTGCGCGACCAGATTCGCCTTGATCCCGCCATGGCCGCTCAGCTTCGAGCCGATCGTGCGGGCGCCGTCCGCGTCGCCGATGAACAGACAGCGCTCCGCGGGCGCGATTCGCAGCGCGAACGCTCGCCCCGCGGCGCGCGTCAAAATCAGCAGCGCAGCCAGGAACAGCCACAAGAACAGCGCCTGATGGCGGTCGAGCGTGCCGGAAACGATCAGTCCGCCCGTCAGCCACGCTACGAGCGCGCACAGCGTGGCCACCTGAAAGAGCTTCGGCGCCTCGTCTAGCGTGGTCTTGCGCAGCAGCGCGTCGTCACGGTCATAGAGGCCGAAGATCTTCGCTCCCAGCAGCAGGATCGGCAGACCCGCGATGCTGGCCCACGTCAGCTGCAGCGACCGCGACGACAGTGCGATCGTCGCCAGGAACGCCGTCAGGATCGCCAGCGTGTCGGCGACGACCAACGTCCTACGGAAGATCGAATCGCGCAGCAGGCTCGTCGTCGGGCCCCTGCTCTCGGTGATCGCCGAGCTGGTACGCAGCGTCCCGAGCGGGCCAATCCGCGGGGCAGCGCTCGATGCGCTGCCCTCCAACAGAGCGCCCACTCCCGTATCTGCGAGATTGCTATCCATAGCTCCTTGCCCCCCACTAGCGCCTGTCGGCATTGCCAACGAGCACTACCAGGAACGACGGGTG
Source organism: Solirubrobacteraceae bacterium (assembly GCA_035487855.1). Taxonomy (GTDB): domain Bacteria; phylum Actinomycetota; class Thermoleophilia; order Solirubrobacterales; family Solirubrobacteraceae; genus Palsa-744. The sequence goes on along the minus strand of DATHLT010000144.1, from coordinate 28,826 downwards.
ATCGAATTTTCTCTAGCCACGGCTAGATGCTTGGAATACGACCCGGTTTCGCCCTCCAGGACGCGGCCGCCTAATACCTAACATTGACTCTTGCGTGTCTCTCCGGACGGATTAGACACCATCTGCCCAGAGAGCGCAAGGCTTCAGCTGTAAAAACGCTTTTGGACATCTGTCGTCATCACGCCTGCCAACCAAAATGCGGCTCCAGGGCACAGGTAGAGATTGGTAGGGTTAAGATGTAAAAACTTGACTTATGTTGCCAGTCAACCCGACAGCCATCTGCAAAATTGGGGCCTGATTGTGACAAGCGGCACGAGTCTCCGCGTGTCAAACCGCGCCTCGACACGCGTGCTCGAAGCCGCTTATTTGGGCCAGCGAAAACCAGTAGTGCGAATTATGTAAATTGCGGCGATCCGCAGGCTCGACGGAGCGCGCCGGAACAGCTAGGTTCGCATCCGAGAACTGACGCACGAGCTCGCCGCTGCGCTCACCTACCAGGCTGGTCGGCCAAGCGCCGATCCTCGGCCCGGGCGCAAGCTCAATGTCTCAGGCAGAATCTTTATTGCTATCCTCAATCTTGCCATGCCACTAAACATCAAGGATCCCGAGACCGACATGCTCGTGCGCAAGCTCGCACAAGCCACAGGCGAGACGATCACGCAGGCCGTGACCATCGCCGTGAGCGAGCGCCTGGCCCGCCTGCAGGCGGGCCATCGCCCCCGGAGGCTGGCCGACGAGCTGGACGAGATCGGCCTGCGCTGCGCCTCTCTGCCCGTGCTCGACGCGCGAAGCGAGGATGAGATCCTCGGGTACGACGCCAACGGGCTTCCGCGCTGATGGTGCTCGACAGCTCGGTTGTGCTTGCCGTCCTCTTCGACGAGCCCGAGCGGCGAGCGATCACGCTCTCGATCGAGCGCGATCCACGCCGGCTGATGTCCGCTGCCAACGTCCTCGAGAGCGCCCTCGTCGCCGAAGCGCGCCGAGGAGAGCCCGCCGGCCGCGAGCTCGACCTGCTCCTGCACCGAGCCGACGTCCTGCTCGTGCCGGTCGACGCCGACCATGTCGAGCTCGCACGATCGGCCTGGCGGCGCTTCGGCAAGGGCCGCCACCCCGCCGGACTGAACTTCGGCGACTGCTTCGCCTACGCGCTGGCCTCGGCCAGCGGCGAGCCACTTCTGTTCAAGGGCGAGGACTTCGCCCACACGGATATTGCAGCCGTCGGCGCCGGGGAGTAGGCGGCAGCCAACGAAGCGCGCTCGTGCGAGAGGTTTCAATATTTAGTTTGCAAGCCCTACGGGGGAGCTCGCGGCTGCAGCGTCTCGCCATTTACGCAAACAAGATTGGACAGATCGTTGCAATTGAGATTAAGGCTCGCACGACTATCGGCGCCCACGACTACAAGTGGCTGACCAAGCTCCGCGAGCGTCGCGGTTCCAGTTTTGCGGCAGGTGTAGTCATCCATCCCCGGGAGCAGACCATCCCCTTGGGCGATCGCCTCTGGGCGCTGCCAATCGGCGCCCTGTGGGCCTGATCCATGCAAGCGCCTGCCCACGCTGAAACCCTGGCGCGGTTTCCGAGGTTCGCCACCGGGTAGCCTCCTGGCATGAGCAAACCTCTCGACAGCGCATCAGCCATGATCAAGCCCACGCGCAGACGCCTCGCCCTCACACTGAGCCTCGCGGCGGGCGCCCTCGCCTGTGTCCCCGCCATCGCCCAGGCCGCTCCCGCGCCAAGTGCGAGCACCGGGGCGAGCACCGGCGTGAGCTATGCGTCTGTGACGCTCAGCGGCACGGTCAACCCCCACGGGCAGGCGACCGATTATGTCTTCCAGTACGGCACCACCGGCCACTACGGCGCACAGACCCCGCTTGCCCCCGCCGGCAGCGCCAGCGGGGGCCTCAAAGTCAGCCAGAGCATCACCGGGCTGGCGCCACTGACCACCTATCACTACCGCATCCTCGCCACCAGCGCCGCGGGCGCCACACCGGGGGCCGAGCGCACGTTCAAAACGACCGCTGTGCCGTTGTCGCTCGCGATCGTGGGGGTCCCCAACCCCGTCTTCTTCGGCAGCCCCGTGACCGTCGAGGGCACCCTCTCCGGCACCTACGCCGCCAACCACGAGGTCGAGCTCCAGGCCAACGCGTTCCCCTATCTGGGCGGCTTTCAGCTGGTCGGCAACCCAGAGCTGACAAACGCCGCCGGCGGCTTCTCGTTCCCCTATCTCGGCCTCACCGAGAACGCGCAGCTCCGGGTCGTCACCGTCGGCAAACCGGAAATCTCAAGCCCCGTGATCCTCGAGGGTGTGGCTGTGCGGGTCAGCTTCCATGTGCGTTCCACCAAGCGCCGCGGCTATGCGCGGCTGTATGGCACCGTCACCCCCGCTGAGGTCGGCGCGCTCGTCGGCTTCCAGCTGCTGCGCCCGGGCAAGTCGGTCAACAAGGGCGGCACGGTCGTCAAAGCAGCCACCCCCAGCTACTCCAAGTTCAGCCGCGTCGTGCGCATTCAGCGTGGCCTCTACAAGGCACTCGTGCAGGTCACTGACGGCGCGCACGTCTCGAGCTACAGCGCACCGATCATGATCCGCTGAGCCGCGACGGATAATCACCCGATCGGCCAGCCTTCTCCCCCCGATCGGCCAACGCCTGAGCCTACCCAGCCGCCGCCGGCCGCGGATGCCCCACCGCTGGGGTTGTTGTCCCGTCTTGCCGAGTGCATCGCGCCCGCCGAGAACCCCTCCGGGGCGGTGTACGGGATCATCGTCATCGGCGCACTACTCGCCGCCGAGAGCGCCCGCCACGAGACCTACCCCGACACGATCGCCTCGACGCTCATCGCCGCCGCGTTGTACTGGTTCGCGCACTCCTACGCGAACGTGCTCGGAGCGCGCCTCGAGCAGCACCAGCGGCTCAGCACGAGAACGCTCGCACGCGAGCTCGCACACAACTGGGCGATCATGCGTGGCGCCGCGCTGCCGTTACTGGCGCTCGTGCTCGCATGGACCGCCGGCGCCACGCTGGCCGCAGCCGTCACCGCGGCGCTCTGGAGCACAATTGCCAGCCTCATCGCATTCGAGCTATTCGCGGGGATCCGCTCGCACGCGAGCCCACGTGAGCTGACCCTCGACGTCAGCGTCGGCGCAGCGATGGGAGTCGCGATCTTGATTCTCAAGATAATCCTGCACTGACCGCAACCAGCCGGCGCAAGGCGACCATTCGTCTAGTACGGTTGGGTGTAGACAAAAGATCGCTGACATGGAATGATCCCGCACGCCAGCTTCGATGACAGTGATCGGCTGGTTCGAAAGATCGTTTGGGAGAGATGAACATGGCATCGAGGGGAAGATCGCTGACCACGCGTGGGCGTGGCAAGCGCAGCACCAAGGAGAGAACCAACGGACCCGCACGGACGCCGGCCGCGGCAATCGCACCTATCTACAAGCGTCTGCCGCACGGACCCCATCGGATGGAGCGAAGCGAGGTTGTGCTGCATCAACGGGCACGTATCCACGGCGCAATCATCGAGGCGGTCGCACAGAACACATACGAGGGCACTAGTGTCAAGCAAATCATCGGCCTCGCGGGCGTATCGCGGCGCTCCTTCTACGAACAGTTCGCAAACAAGGACGAGTGCTTCCTCGCCACGTTCGACCTGATCGTGCGTCGCGACATCAAGGAACTCAAAAAGGCCTACCTCGCCTGCGACGGGACCCTCGAACAGCGCGCGCAAGCCGTGTTCGAGCGCTTCGCGCAAAGCACCGCCGAGGACCGCAACGCGACCGTGCTCGTCGTACTCGAGGCGCAGTGTGCCGGACAGGCGGGCGCCATGCGCCTGCGCAGGGCGACGGGCGCATGCGAACAGATGCTCGCGCACAGCTTCGCCGAATCACCAGATTCGACAGCCCTGCCCAAGCCGATCATCAGAGGAATCACCGGCGGCCTGCTTGGCGCCGCCGCCGGCTACCTACGCGCCGGACACACACCCGACAGCATCGACCTCGCCGAGGAGCTGCTGCGCTGGACACTGCTGTTCCAAACGCCAGCCGCACAGGACTTCAACGAGCGCATGGCAGCACGCCTGAACATGCGCATGCGCGAGATCTCATCGACCTACGGCCACGGTTTAAACGGCGCTGAAAGCACCGGCCGCGACGATCGCGCACGCCTGCTACACGGCATCCTCAGGCTGGTCACGCGCGAGAACTTCCGCGAGCTGAGCGCGCCACAGATCGCCGATGAGGCCAACCTGCCGGTCGAGACCTTCTGCGAGCTGTTCGACAGCAAGGAAGAATGCTTCCTCGAGGCACTCGACATGGCCGGCGATGAGATGCTCGCGATCGCCGCCAATCCCGCACTCGTGTCAGACGACTGGCCACGAGCGGTACGACATGTGCTGGCCGAGCTGACGCACTACCTCGCCGACCATCCGCTGCACGCTCGCGCACTCTCCCAAGAGGCGTACTTCTCCGGCGCACCGGCACTCGAGTACACGCTCGAGCTGTCAAACAGCATCGCCACGCTGCTCACCGAGGGCGCACCCGCACAGCCGTCCGTAAGCCTCACCGCCGAGGCCGTCGCCGGAGCCATCTGGCACACCATCCGCTGTCAGACCGCCAGCGGCCGCGTGCAGCTGCTAGCAGCGCTCTCCGATCACCTTGCCTACGTCGTGCTAGCGCCCTACATCGGCGCCAAGGCCGCCATCGAGATCGTCACCGAGGACAGCCACGCCGAGCGGCTCGCAAGCTAGCGGCGCCTGCGACCCACGCGCTCGACGAGATGCGTGAACACAATCCCCACGAGCAGCGAGATCACAATCACGATGATCAGCGGCGCGTGACCTGAGCCGACGATCCAGTCGACCTTCACCTGGTTGAGATTCAGCACCGCAAACGCGCTCGCCAGTGCCGCCAGGATCAGCGGCAACACCGCCCGTATGCGCTCGCCTTTGCGCCGGCGCGCATCCACCTTGCGCTCGCCCGCAGGGGGTGTCGGGCCTGGGATCTGTGCCGAGGGAGCAGACATTTCTACTGCTTTGATCGTACCGCCTCACAGCCGCGTTGCACGTAACGCATATCCGCACAGAGTCTGTCGCTACCGCCAGCGAGCTGGGCACGTCGCGCGCAACGCTGCAAGATCCCTGGCGTAGCCGCCCAGCAGGCGTGATCTCGACGGCCGGTGAATACCATGGCAACACATGAACCGCAAGCTCACCGCAACGCTCACCGCCCTCGTCCTCGGCTGCTCCGCCGGCGCGATCCTCGGCGGCTGCGGCAGCTCGGAAACCAAGACCGTCACGGTCGCGAGCTCGCCCGCGGAAACGCCCAGCACACAAGCGAACACCGCCACCACGCCGTCCACCACGACCGCCACCACAACGACCGCCACCACCAACACAGCCGGCGGCACGCCCGCGCCGACCAACACCCGCACCCAAACCGCACCGGCGTTCACGCACGAAGAAACCAAGAGCGAAGGCCTCAGCGAGGCCGAGTCAGTGCTCCAGGCCAAGGGCTACAGCGCCGCCGAAACGTCCCAGTACCACCCCAACCAAGCGCTGCGAGTGCTGATCGGAACCAAAAGCGGCTCCGACGACGGCTACGGACAGCAGGCGTTCTTCTTCGTCAACGGCCGCTACATCGGCACCGACACCAAGGAACCCAGCGCCACCGTCAAGGTGCTCTCCCAGAACGACACCGAAGTCACGCTCGCCTACCCGCTGTATCGCCCCAGCGACCCGCTCGCCAGCCCCAACGGCGGGCAGGCTACCGTCCACTTCCAGCTCAACGACGGCAAACTCACGCCCCTCGGCACGATCCCACCGGCCAACTCTAGTACCGGACTGAGCCGCAACTAGACACCACGGGCGGCTCTCACAGCCCTGAGATTGCACTCCGCAACATCCGACTGATGTGGTGTTGAGTCTCGCCATCGACCGGCAGATCAGCAACGCCCGCCAGCAACGCCTCCGGCCGCACGAGGCCAGCTTTGAGTGCTTCCGAGGCATATTCCCAATCCCGCTCTGTTCCGCGAACGCATTTCGACAGCACGAGATCGTGAGGCTCCAGGCACCACGCAACCGCGATGTGGGTCGAACCCACTCGCGGCGGAATCTCGCGGCGAACCAGCCGGTCCTGCCAACCGCTCGGGGCCTTGGCCGTCTCGGGTCCAACCCCACGTGCGTAGTAGCCAAACGCCACATGAAACTGAGACCCGTCGCCTAGTGCGCCATCGATCAAATCAGCGGATGGCGGATCGTACAGCGGGTAGATATCCGCCTCCAGCGAGACCAGCATCGATGCTGGTGGATCATCGACAGACCCGAGTATCGCCTGGCTGCCGATCATCACGAACTCCTCTTGGCCCGTCACATTGGCGGCTGCAGCCACTACGTGCTGGAACTGATCTGGCTGCATTAGCCCACCTCACGGACTATGCGCAATCGCTCAGGCTCGCTGAGCACCCCGGCGAAGGGAGAGTTCTGGCGCAGATCATCTGCGTCCTGGTCCTCGTCTACAAGCGCGCGGCGGATCTCCGGAAGTGGCTGTTCCAGCAGGTGCTCCCAACGATCGGCATACCGCTGGTCAATTCGCCCTTGCTTTCGCCAACGAAGCAGAACGTGCCTTGCCTCTTCGACCATGAGCCGGCTCAACCTCGCAGCTACGGCCTGGTGGTAGACGAGGCTGCGCGCTCGAACGCGATTGTGCGCGACGTCGCCACGATCTCGCGAACGAGGGATCTTCAGACGCTGTGCAGCCTCCCGGCGACGCATCATCGTAGGAGTCAGTGGATACCGCGAAGAGTCCGCGCGACCAGCGTCCACTGCATCGTAGAGGTCCAGGAGCGCCGGGACAGGAACCTCCACTCGACCCTTTGCCGAGTAGATAACCGGAAGATCGCCCATCTTGATCCAGCGATCGAGGGCCGTGTGGCTCACACCGAGCACGCGTGCAGCGAGCCTGCGTGAGACCGTCTCCCCCAACTCGCGCTCCAAGGAGACACGGACCACCGCGATGTCGCGGCTATCCGGCACCTGCCGGGCAGCCCTACGCAGCCTCACAATGTTCTCGAACAGCTCCTGCTTGTGCTCCACGATGCCCATGACCTAACCAGCCTAGCATATGAATTGCCATAAAATGGCATAAATGGCAACTGTGTTCACACCGCCCCACCCTTCGTCCTATCTTGATAGGCAACACCACTCAGAACCGAGGAAGGGACCACCGCAATGACCGCAACGATCGATGACCGCGCCGAGAAGCTGCTGCAGGGCAAGAACTTCTGTCACGTCTCCACCCTGCGCGCCGACGGCTCCGTGCACGGCGTACCCGTGTGGGTGGACGTTCAGGACGGACAGCCCGTGCTCAACACCGCCGAGGGCCGTGCCTGGCCGCGCAACCTCGAACGCGACCCGCGGGTAACGCTTACCGTGCAGAGCATGGAGAACCCCTACGAATACCTCGAGGTCCGTGGGCGCGTCGCCGAGCGCACCCACGATGGCGCCGACCAGCACATCGACGCGATGGCCAAGAAGTACATGGGCGTCGATGAGTACCCGCTGCGCCAGCCCGGCGAACAGCGCGTGATCATCCGCGTCGCGCCAGAGCACGTGCACGTGTTCGGCAGCTGACCCGCAGAAGGAGCCCGCACAAGCGGCGCCTGCCGTCGAAGGCTCAGTCAGCCACGCCCAAGCAGTCGTCGCCACAGCGACCGCCGGCGTGGCTGGGAGCGCTGCCACTCATCCTTCAGCACCAGCCCGCCGCGCGAGCGCGCTGCTACGACGCACTGCGTGTGGGCATGCCTACGCCTGCGGGTATCGCCTTCCGGCGCAATCAGCATATGCTCGCTTAGAGCAGGCAACGGATGACCACAGATTGGACAGCTATACGTCGCCGGCTTGCTATTCGCGGCCGGGCGCACCGTCCACCATGGGGCGGCAGGAAGCCTGCTGGGCATCGCTCCATTCTGGCGCCCATCGCCGCAACCTTCGCCGCCACCTTCGCCGTCACCGCCGGCGTTGCGCTCGCCAATGCCGAGCGCAAGCGTCGCAGCGCGCGCCAACGCCGCCGCGACCGTCGCCTTGGCCTAAACCCCGGCGAGCACCTCGCCGACGCGCTGCCACGCATGGCCCTCGGCCAAGTCGATCTGATGCTCGAGCTGCTCGCCCACGAAGACCCAGCCGACGCCGCCACCACCGTGCATGAGGTCCGTAAGGCGCTCAAGCGCTTGCGCGCGCTGCTGCGCCTGCTCGAGCACCAGCTCGGGGGCCCCGAGCTCGCCCGCGAGAGCCAAGCGCTGCGCAACACCGCCCAGCGCCTCTCCGGCGCCCGCGACGCCGAGGTTATGCTCGCCACCCTCAACGCCCTCATCGCCCGCCACCCACGCAAGCTCGCACGCCGCCCTGCAGTACGCCAGCTGCGTAAACGACTGCTCGCCGAGCAGGCCCGCGTCGAGCACATCACCCTCGGCGAGCCCATCGCCCGTGCCGTCCTCATGGCAGAGCTCCAGCGCTTCCGCAGACAAGTCCTCGCCTGGCAGCTCGCCCACCGCCCCGGCATCGCGCTCGTTGAGAGCGACCTCATCCGCCTCTACACACAGGGACGAAAGCGCCACCTGCGCATACTGCGCAGCAAGGGCAACCAGACCATCCCGCTTCACCAATGGCGCAAACGCGTCAAGGATCTCCGCTACGCCGCCGAAATACTCCAGCGCCGCGACACCGCCAAGCGCAGTCATGCCCAACAACGCCTGCGTCAGCTCGCCCGCCGCGCCGACACACTCAGCGAACTACTCGGCCAGGACCACGATCTCGCCCTGCTCGCCCAAAACCTGCACACCGCCGACAAGCGCCCACACTCTCGAGACGGCCGTCCGGAGGGCCCGCGCACCTGGCGGATGAAGCCCAAGACCCGCAAGCTGCTACTCAAGGCCATCGCCAAACGCCGGCGCGAACTGCAAAAGCGCGCACTACGCGACGGCGCCCGCCTCTACCGTCACTCGCCGCGCAAGTTCCTCAGCCGGATCAGCTGACGCTGAGCACCGTCAGCGTGCGCTTGCCTTTTGGCAGCGACACAGCGATCTCATCGCCCGGCGCACGACCCATCAGCGCAACCGCCACAGGCGATTCCGCCGACAGCAGGCCATCACGCGGCGCCGCATCGTGAGAGCTCACGATCCGCCACTTTTGCTCTCCCCCATCCTGGTCACGCACCAGCACAGTCGAGCCGAAGCTAACCACCCCCGCGCTCACATCCGGGGTCCCATCCACCACCACCGCGCCCGAGATCTTCTCGCGCAACCTTGCGATCTTCGTCTCCAGGTGCGCCTGCTCGTTCTTCGCGTCGTGGTACTCGCTGTTCTCCTTCAAGTCGCCCCATTCCCTGGCGGTCTTGATCCGCTCTGCAATCTCCCTGCGGCCGTCGCCTTCCAGAACCGCCAGCTCAGATTCCAGCGCCGCCAGTCCCTCCGCCGTCGTCAAGTTCGTTCCCTCAGTCATTGCCAAGAGCGTACTCGACTCAGAAATACGTGCTCGCCGGGGTCGACAGCAGCGCATAGATCTGCACGATCGCCGCCTGCACCAACAGCTGCGCCGAAGCCGGCGCGCCGAACACGAACAGGTTGTTGCTCAGCCGCAGGTGCTGCCACGCGTAGTTGACGTAGTTCTGCGCGATCGACGCACCCGGCGGATCGTGCGTCACCGAGTCCAGGTACATCAGGTTGCGGAAGTAGATCGACACGAAGAACGGGATTTCCGAGCCCAGCTTTTCGTTCGTGAAGTACGCAAGCGCCGCCTGCGCCGTTTGCCGCGCCTGGTACAGGTACGCCGAGTTGCCCGTCGCCTGATACAGCAGCGTCCCCGCGCCAATCATCGAGCCCTGGTTGTAGCTCCACAGCCGCGGTTCAACCACCCCTCTGTTGCCAATGTGATCCGCATACAGGTTCACCGGCTGCTGCAAGCAGCCGCGCACCCATTCGTAAGCTTTCTCCGCGAACTGCAAGTACGCCACATTGTTCGTTTCGCGATACAGCAACGTCCCCAACTCCGCCGCCGGCGCCGTCGTCACAGTGTTGCGTTCGCCGTTGGTGATCGCGTTGGAGAACGGCAGCCCGCCCTCACACGCCAGCCCCGGGCGTTCCTGCCAGCCCGCCATCTCAAACGCCATGATCCCCTCAGCGCTACCCAGTAGCGGCGCCTGGTGGGTCAGCGTATACATCCGCATCAGCTCGATCCCGATCCAGTCATTGTCGTCGTAGTACTTCGTCCCGCCCGGCCCCGTCGGCGGCGCCACCGTGCCGTCGAACGCCGCCAGCGTGCTCGTATACACGCCTTCTGCCGCGCCCGAGTTGTCCGTGTCCAAGTAGCTGTTCAACCCCGTCAGCCGCGCCGACAGTTCTCTTGACAGCGACACCCCCAGGTGCGGGATGCTCGCCACGCTCACCGTCGCCGCCAGCGCCTGCGAGAACGGCCACAAATACGAGAACGGTTCTCCTTCATAAAGGCCCGAGCCCTTGATGTAGTAGTGGTCCTGCATCGCTTCAAACGCCACCAGCGTCCGCGCCGGGTTGCCATGCAACACCGGCTTCTTTGGCTTCGTGTGCTTCTTTGACTTCGTCGACGTAGATGGGGCAGTGTTGGTCGGGCTCGTCGTGGTCGTCGGCGTCGAGCCGCCTGGGGCGGCCGCGCCGCCGCTTGAGCTCGCCACGTGCGCGGGCGCGCTTGCGAATTGAGAGGCACGCGGGCTCAACGCTGGGCGTGTCGCTCCCGCGGGATACGGGGAGGCCGCCGCCCCGAACGCACTCGCAGTGAGGCCCGCTGAGATCAGCGCGATGACACACGCCACCAGCAGCAGCGGCGGCAAGGACAACGCTCGAGTGCCGAGCACCCTCCGTTTGCGCGTGTGATCGTAGTTCAGGCTCATCGACTCTCAGCAAGCACAACAGCCGGCAGCCGCGATCGATTTGGTATTCGTGTCGAGTGTTCCCGCGGCTCGCCGCGGCCTGCAGCCGGCAGGCGCCGCGCCATATTTCCATACGCCCCACCGCTAGGGTGAACGTCGCGTTGCACTACGACTACACCACCGTCGGCCACGTCACCATCGACGTGCTCGAAGGCGGTTCTCGCCAGGCGGGCGGCGCCGCCTTCTACAGCGCCCTGCAGGCCGCCAGGCTCGGACTGCGCACGCAGATCGTTACTCGTGGCGTCGAGCGAGAGATCGAAGACGTGCTCGCTCCCTACCACGCCGAGCTGCATCTCAGCATCCAGCCCGCACGCCACACCACCACCCTGCACACCTCCGGCTCCGGCTCTGAGCGCGTCCAGCGCGTGCTTGCCTGGGCCGGACCAATCCGCCCGGAGCTCGCCGTCGACACCAACATCCTGCACCTCGCCCCGGTAGCTCGCGAGAGCCCCGCCAGCTGGCGCGGGAGCGCAACGTTCGTCGGGCTCACGCCACAGGGGCTCGTGCGCGAGTGGGGCGGGCTGCGGGAGCCCATGCGCGGGCGGGGCAAGCCACGGGGGCCGATCCAGATCGCTGCGCCCACTGGCGCGGCTAAGCGTTTAGCGATGCTGGTGGCCCAGCAGTGCGATGCCATCGTCGTCAGCGAGCACGAGCGCGCCAGCTGCGCAGCGCTGATCGAGGGGGCGAGCGCCGCTGGGGCGCTCGTTGCCGTCACCGCCGGCGAGCAGCCCACCACCATCATCCAAGCGCGTCGCCGCGGCGAGGTCCAGGTGCAGGTGCCGGCTGTGGAGCTGCCCCGCGACGATCTCGGCGCCGGCGACGTGTTCGCCGCCGCGTTCTTCGTTTCGCTCAGCCGGGGGCGCGACGCGCTCGACGCCGCCCGCTTTGCCAACGCAGCCGCTGCCGTGCGCGTCAGCGGGATGGGTGCTCAGGTGATTGGGGGGTTGGCGGAGATTCAGGCGCGGGTTAGGGCCGTCGCCGGGGCTGGCCGGGAGCGCGGGCACGCCGAGGCGCGGTAAGGGCGCGGCGTTGCGCGCCGGGCGCAGGTCAGGCACGGCGTCGAGCATCGCCACAATCTCGTCGGGTGGTGCCTGGCGGGCCACTTGGCCCGGTACCGTGCCGACGCTTGCAAATCGCTATTACTGGGAGGACGCCGATGCCGGACACCACCTGCCACATGTCGATCTCGCTTGACGGCTTCGTTGCCGGGCCGGACCAGAGCCGGGAGAATCCGCTGGGGAAGCGCGGCAGGGAGGTCCACAGCTGGCACCTCGGCGACGAGCGCGCGAACGATGCCGACGCGACGGCAGAAGGCTGGCTCATGCGACCACGCGGGGCGTACGTCATGGGCCGCAACATGTTCGGGCCGATCCGCGGCGAGTGGGATGAGGACTGGGATGGATGGTGGGGCTCCGAGCCGCCCTACCACGCGCCAGTCTTCGTGCTCACCCACCACGCCCGCGAGCCGATCCAGATGGAGGGCGGCACGAGCTTCCACTTCGTCACCCAGGGCTTTGAGGCCGCCTACGCGCAGGCGCGTGAGACGGCCGGCGAGGATGGCATCGACATCGCGGGCGGCGCCTCGACCGTCCGTCAGGCGCTCGCCGCCGGAGTGATCGACGAACTCACGCTCGACGTGGTCCCTGTCCTGTTCGGATCCGGCGAGCGGCTGTTCGACGGAGTCGAGTCCCTCGGGTTCGAGCCGGTCGAGGTGCTCCACTCTCCGCTCGCCACGCACATCCGCTACCGGCGGGCCGGGTGACGAGCCGATCTTCGCGTGAGGCCGAGCGAGGCACTCCGAGGCGTGCTTGGATGTCGCGCATCTGCGAGGGGCCGTGGTCGGCGGACATTGCCAGCAGTACTCCACAAATGGATCGCCAGCTACGCGCAGGAGACCGGCCAGCTGCCCGAGCGAATCACCCGCCAGGTCTCCTACATGGTCGCCGCGCAGGCACTCGAGCGCGCTCGCGACGAGCAGGGCGCACCCCTCTTCCTGATCAAGGGTGGTGTGATGATCGAGCTGAGGCTCGGGATGCGCGCCCGCGCGACAAAGGACCTCGATGCGGTATTCAGGGCCCAATTCGACGCCTGGCTGGACCAGCTCGATGACGCGATCAGCGGTCGCGCTGTTTACGGCTCAGAGCAACTCGCGAAGTTCGGCTAACCGATAGGGCAAGGCCCGCGGGGCGCGATTTCTCGTAGCCGTCGCGATAGCGGCGATCGGGGGGATCCGCACGCATCCCGCAGTTCAAGATGCTCTAAAGCCGTGGAACTCGCGGTAGAAGATTCCACGGTGACGTACCTTCCGGCGAGTTCGGCAAACCGGAATCCCGTTGATGCGATACTGGCTAGGTGTACTGGCACTCGTCGACTGACCGGGGGGGTATAGGCCGCCAGGGGCCGCGACTACGTGCGATCGCTTTCGCGCTTCGATCTCACCGCAAGGTTGAATTCGCGGGCAACAGCGATGGGCTGGGTCGCGATGGGCCGGAGCAAGGGGATCGCCGCTTCGATCTGTTTCTCAGCCATGTGGCGGAGGATAAGGACGCGATCGCTCGCCCACTCAAGGAGGCACTGAGCGAGCATGGTTGGTCGGTGTGGTTCGATGAGGCTGAGATCACACTGGGCGACAGTCTCCAGCGAAAGCTGGATGAGGGCTTGCACGAAGCCCGCTTTGGCGTAGTGATTTTGAGTCCACACTTCTTCGAGAAGCCATGGCCGCAAGTAGAGCTCGACGCGCTTGCACAACGTGAGGTGGTGGATGGCCGCAAGGTCATCCTCCCCGTATGGCATGAAGTCGACGAGTCTGACGTGGTCAAGCAGGCACCGACGCTAGCGGGTAAGTACGCGGCTCGGTCGGCTGCCGGAGTCCAAGCAGTCGTGTCGGAGATCGAGCGGGCAATCGGGCGACCCGACAAGCCTGAACCGAGCCGGGAGGGCGAACGTCCTCATGCCCTTCCTCCTGGCAGTAATAATGGAAAGCAGAAGGCCGCTCAGCAACCCCGGACCTTCAAACGCCCGCGAATGCCGAAGTGGGTAGGGGCGCTCGTGGGCATCGTGCTCACGGCCTATCTCACCGTCTTCTTCACGGACCACCAAGGGCTCGTCCGTTTCTTCGAATCTGGTTACAACCACAGCAAAGGCAACACTTCGGGAGTGCTCCCGCCCGACCCGGCTTCATTCAGTGGCACGATCGTACAGCCGAGTGGGGCGTGGCAGTACAAGGAGGCTAGGTTGGGCGTAAAAACACAGCATCACGCCTTCGACACCCCTGTGTCGATCGTGGGTTACTGCATCGGACAGCCAACCAGAAATTCCACCGGTGCTTTCGATGAACGCTGGCTACTTCTGGCGGGCGGAGGCGTGATACCACGTCCGGAGGTGCATGTCGCCGTGGGCTCGCGGATCCCGCTCAAGGGCTGCCCCGGGAGCCACGGGACGATCGGCGGTCCTATGGCCATCAGGTTGGGTGTCCAGCCGGAACGGCGGCAAGTGCTGCTGCGTGCCACGTCGGGCGATGCAACTACGGTGGGCTTCGCAGCGGTCGACCGCGGAGAGCGCCGATGGACCGCGCTGGGCATCGAGCTCGACCAGGGGCACGACTTCGTTGCGCATGCATCGTCGGGTACAGCGGTAGCCATAGCGGTTGCGTGCTGGGCCCCCCAAGTCCCGGCAACTCCTACGAGCACGACCATAAAACCCGTCTACGCACTCAAGCCACTGGGGCAGAAGCCCGAACTCGCCTACGAATACGCGATCGAAACCATCGAAGGTGGGACTAGAGCGGCCTGCTCGCCGACGACTTATGGCTCTCGCGCCAGTGTCCGGAAGACCCCCAAACGCCACACCCCGTCGCCAGAGGGCACGTCGACGACAGCGGTGATTCCCACACCCATCGAAGCCTACAAAAAACCGAGTCGGGTGAAACTCGAGCACGGTACGAAAGCTAAAACGCCCGGAAAGACCGAAGAAGAAGCTAGTGAAGAATAATCGGACACTACATGCCGGCTTGTGCCTCCTGCTCGCACTGACACTAGCGGCCCTATACGGTAGCGTGAGTCGCGCTGACGCAACGACGATGCAAAGATGGCTTGGCCTGCCGAACGATCCGCTGTCGGCCGTAGCAGTGAGTGCAAGCAACACCGAAAAATCTAAAATACTGGGGACCCTGCCAGAAGAGAAGATATCGCGGATAGTGCGCGCCAAAACACCTCGGGGTGTAGAGGTCACCGTGTTCGTTCTCTCGAGGGAAGCTGGCTTGGAAATCTCTATCAAGTGTCGGGGATGCCCTGGGCATGAGCAAGTGACCCACGGCATTCATAGCGCTAAGGCACTGATCAACGAGATCGTGCCAAAGCGGGCTACGCTGATCATCACCGCGGGACATAGCGAAGAAAACGGTCGGTACATAGAGTACGTCGACGCCGGCTCGAAAAACGCACATCGTAAGACGCCAGAGCCCTGTCTTCTACCTAGATCTGTAGTGCCGATGCCTTGCGCACTCATCCAGCGCAGGGAGCAAGATGAACAGGAAGAGGTCGAACAGAAGCGGTCAGAAGAAGCAGCCCTGATCGCGAGCGTCGACGAATTGCGGGCTAGGCAGAGGGCTGAACAAGAAGTGAAAGCAGCGGCTGAAGAAGAAGCTAGGGCTCGGGAAGCAAGGGAAAAGCAGGAATCAAAAAAAAGCATGGAACGGGAAGCCGAAGAGCGTGAAGCTAGAGAACGGGCCGAACGCGAAGCGAAAGAAGAAACCATAGCCAGAGAAAAGCTGGAACGCGAAGAGCGCGAAGCAAAAGAAAGAGATGTGATTAAGAGCGTCGACAATACTAAGGATGACCTTGCGCCGTACGAGGGCGAATTCAGAGTCGCTTATCAGCCCTTCGTTGCACGCTCGGAGGCTATTACGTACGCTGGCGTCACCATTGGAAACCCCGAAGTTCCTTTGGGCGTGTCCGCTTACAAGGTCGACATCCGTATCTGTACCACGCGGGACTGTAGTGGCAGCGGCTCGGAACTGGCCGATAAGGAAGCAGAAGTCGACAACTACGGCCTTACGGCGGTAGGTCTTGGCGAAATCCCTGTTACACCCGAGCAGACATACTATCTGGTGTGGAGCCCGCCGGAGGAAGTCAACGGTGCAAAGTGGGTCACATTCTGGCATGCAGGGGAATGGTATGTTGGGGCAAGCAGCCAGATGGAGGCGGTGGTGCGAGGTTTCAATCAGGCGGAGGGTGAACCGAGCGGCGCGCGCATCAGCTATCTCGGCACTCAGCCGCCACCAGCACCCTATTCGGGGCGGTTCATCTACGCTTTTCAGAATTTTAAGGCGGCTTCAAACGAGATTACGAAATTGGGAGTCGTCATCGGTAATCCGAAGCTCACGCGCGGTAAGGAAACTACCGAGAAGGTGGATATCCGGCTGTGTACGACAGCCAAATGTACGTCAGGACCGTTGGCTAGTGGGGAAGCCGACATCGTCAACTATGGCGTGACAGAAGTACACTTTCCTGGAGTGGCGGTAGTGCCGGATGACACGTACTATGTGAACTGGGAAGCGCCTGAAGAGTACGAAGGAGAACCGTGGGTCACATTCTGGTTCGGGAAATCAAGGATTGAAGATGCGAGCGCTACCGAGGCGTTCGCGGCGGGATACGACGAAGGGCCGGTCACCTACACCCCGATTCACTATCAAGAGATGCCGGAAAGCAACAGTATCACGACATTCGGCGATTACGAAAATGCGACTGATGAGGGAAAAGAAATCCAGTTGGGGGAAGCCGTGGAAGTCTCTTGTAAGGTGTTCGCCCCCGAGGTGGAATCGGTGGAACCTGAAGGGTTCTGGTACCGGATTCACTCTGAGCCATGGAACGATAACTACTATGCTGCCGCGAATGCTTTCCGCAATATAGGGGGTACTGGTGAAGGGATCGATACCGACCCGAACGTCCCGAATTGTTGATGGATGGCGCAAAGTGTCTATACCCGACTTGTATCGCTTGCCCGTTCACGTCCAAGCGACGCTGAGGGTAGAAGTCTATGAGTGGTGCGCCGCCTCGGAGCAATTTCTGGCATACTGACGGAGGGTGTGATGGCGATGCAGACTAGATTCAGTGGCTGGACGCTTGCACGTCTATATCTGCCGATGCTGCTGGTCGGCCTGTTCGCTCGTGCTGTGACACTTCCAGGGACCGCGTCAGCGCAAATGCGCCTGTCTACCCCCCTGGCTGGTGCGCTTTCTAGTGAACTGTTGATCACGGCTAGCAGCGAAACGTCGAAGATTCTACTAACCGTTCCTGTGGAGAAAATAGCGAAGCTTGCAGTGGTGAGACACGCCGGAGATGCGCGCGTCACTGTCTTTCGTCTGAGTATGGAACGCGGACTGGAAATAGAGATCAAGTGTCGTGGCTGTCCGGGGCACGAGCGGGTGTCCCGGGGCATTCATGGCGGCCGACAGCTGCTTGGTGAGCTTCTACCGATCCGGTCTACGCTGGTCATTACGGCGACCCGTGCCGGAGAGAACGGACGCTACCTCGAACTTGTGGATGCCGGCGGTAGAAATGAGCATCGAAGGACACCGGAGCTGTGTCTGCTCCCGATGGGGCTGGTGCCGATGACCTGCGGGCAGGTTGAAGCCAAAGAGCGAGGCGAACAGCGGGCAGTCGAACAGGCGCAGGCGGCAGTGGTCGAAGCGGCGAGACGGCAGAAGGAGGCCGAAGAAGCGGCGGTCGAGGCGAGGACTGAACGGGAAGTGGGTGAACGTGAAGCAGAGCGGAGGCAAGAAGCCCGGGAAAGCCTGGAAGGCGTGAAGCGAGCGGAAACGGAACTACGTGAACGCGAAGCGAATGAAAAGGTAGTCATCACGAGCGTGGACAACACCAAGGGAGACGTGGCGCCATATGAGGGCGAATTTGAGGTCGCCGACCAGCCGTTCGTCGCGAGCACGGATAGGATCACCTACGCAGGGGTCACGATCGCCAACCCGAACGTGGCGGTGGGTCCTTCGACCGACAAGGTTACGTTGAAGCTATGTGTTACGCCGGAATGTACGGGTACGGTGCTTGCGAGCGCGGAAGCGCTCGTGAACAACTACGGCTTGACGAGCGTCGAATTCCATCCAGAAGTAACGGTCACGGAAGGAAGCACGTACTATCTCGTATGGACGCCCCCAGCGGATCGCCACGATGCGTCGTGGTTGGCATTCTGGCATGGCGGTGGCCATGAAGTCGCCGACAGCCAAGACATGGAGGCCGTGGTGAGGGGGTACGACCACTCGGAGGGGAGCGGATATCCCTTTAAGGGAGAAACTCCGAGCTATCTTGAGACCCAGGCACCCCCGGCTCCGCATGTGGGCACATTCAGCGATGCGTATCAGCGCTTCGAGGCGGTGTCGAATCGAATCACGACGCTCGGGGTGGTAGTCGGTAATCAGAAGCTGGAGCGGGGGGAAGTGGGGCCAGAGAAGATCAGGATTAACTTGTGCACGACACCGAAGTGCGAAAACGGGACGGTGGCCAGCGCTGAAACGGACATTGTCAATAATGGGATCACGGAAGCGCGTGTGCCTACGGCCACAGTCCTTCCGGGGGTCACATACTTTGTGAGCTGGGAAGCACCGGCAGCGTTTGAAGGTGAAGCGTGGGAAGCATTTTGGTTCGGCAATGGGTCTACGCCAAGGGAATCGGACGCGATTGAGGCTTTTGCCAAGGGATACGACGAAGGTTCGGTGGTGCGTGTACCGACGTACTTCACCGAGCAGCCTGAAGAAGCCACGGCGATCGAAACATTCAAGAACTACATCGACGCTACCGAACGGGGTCCTGATATCAGGCCGATGGAATCTGTTGAAGTCTCGTGTAAGATATTTGCGCCCGAGATCGAATGGTCGGAACCCGAAGGCTACTGGTATCGGATCCACTCGGCACCATGGAACGAACAGTACTATGTCGCCGCCAATGAATTCCTGAACACCACCGGCGGCGAATCGATTCCTGCCGACCCAGACGTTCCTGACTGTTAGCTTGCTAAGCGATATGGCCAGAACGCTTATTAGCGCTGCTACGGCTCAAGCACAGCCGGGCTCGAGAAAGCCCAACTCCAAGCGTTTGGACAAATTTGGAGTTATTTGGAGTTCGTAGCGGCGTCGATCAGCCGCGTGAGCTCGTCCACGGCGATCGTCTCGCCATTACCGCACGCGCGCGCAGCCAGCAACAGGCTGCCGCCCACGGGCGCGAGCTCGACAGTGCCCACCCGCGCATGGGGCGCGCACGCGTGGATGTCGCGGGTGAGCGGCTCCACGAACACGGGGCCAGCCTTGAACGCACTACCGATCAGACCGACAGGGAACTCATCGCGATCCTCGCTCGAATCGGCGTCCAGGCCGATCTGGCGGATGACCGACACGATCTGCTGCGCCAGCTCGCTCGCGCCGCGCTCATATAGCTCCCGCGCTACCGCATCGCCCTGTTCTGCGAGCTTGCTCGTCTCGACTGCAAAAGCGGCTATTTCGCCCTTGGTGAGGGGCTTGGTGTAAACGCTCGACGCCACCGCCTCCACGCTCGGCTGGTTGAAAAAGCTCATCGCCGCCTCGCTCAGCGCCGTCTCCGGACCCGAGCGCTCGCGGTCGCGGAGCGCCGCCTTGATCGACTGCACCCCCAGCCAGTAGCCCGAACCCTCATCGCCCAGCAGGTGCCCCCAGCCGCCCACACGCCACGGCCGCGCCTCAGCGCCCGTGCCGCCCACGCCGAAGACGTTCGAGCCGGTGCCCGCGATCGCGGCCACACCAGGCCCACCACCAGTGGCAGTGGCCCACGCTGCGACCACGTCGTTGACGACGATCCACGCGCCCGTGCGCGCCGAGCTGATGTTGCGCGCCAAGTCCTCCGTGTCCGTGCCAGCAATCGCCAGCACCGCCGCACCCAGCTCGCTCGCTTGGATGCCAGCCGCTTCGATCGCCTCGTCAGCCGCGCCCAACAGCGCCTTTACAGCCGCCTCCGCACCCACCGCGTCCTCGTTGCTCGGCCCGCCGTGCCCGACGTACAGCTTGCTCTTTTTCAGGTCCAGCACAGCAGCGAGCGTCTTCGTCGCGCCGCCGTCCACGCCCATCACGTAGCGAGCCTCGCCGTGCGCCTGCGGCTGGGTCAGCACGTCAGGCAGCTGGACGAGGGAGTCGCGCTTCATCGCCGCATCCTCTCAGGCTCGACGGCGTGTGGTTAGGATTGCCAGCCATGGACAATGCAGCGCGGTTTCCACACGCTGGGCTGCGTGCGGGGATGTACGAGTCGTTCTACCTGCGCGCCGTCTCGCCCCACGATCCCGTCGGGATCTGGATTCGCCACACCGTGCACAAGCCACCCGGACGGCCGCCGCGAGGATCGCTGTGGTGCACCGTGTTCGACGCCCGCCGCGGACGCCCGTTCATGCACAAGCTCACCACCGACGAGCTGAGCGTTCCCGCCGACGGCTGGATCACAGTGGGTGAGAGCTCCATGGGTCCCGCGCGGGCTGACGGCAGCTGCGGCGCAGCCAGCTGGTCGCTGCGCTTTGCCTGCGAGCAGGACGAGCTGTGCCACCTTTCCCCCTCGTGGCTATACCGCACACCCCTGCCGCGCACCAAGCTGACCACGCCGCTACCGCTGGCGAGCTTCGACGGCGTGCTCCAGCTCGCCGAGCGCGAGCCGATCGAGCTCGCCGGCTGGCCTGGCATGGTGGGCCACAACTGGGGCTCCGAGCACGCCGAGCGCTGGATCTGGCTGCATGGTGTGGCGTTCGCCGACGCACCTGGCGCATGGCTGGACGTGGCACTCGCGCGGCTGAAGCTCGCCGGGCGGATGACCCCGTGGATAGCAAGCGGCGCGCTGTGCGTGGATGGCCAGCGTCACCGCCTGGGCGGGCTGGGCGCCCGTGGCACGGTCGTTCACGAGAGCGCCGACGGCTGCACGCTCGAGCTGGGCGGCAGCGGCGGCTTGAAGCTGCAAGCGCGATTTGGGGTCCCCCCGCAGTCTGCCGCCGGCTGGCGCTACAGCGATCCAAGCGGCCACGCGCCCGCCAACGAGCACGACGTGGCCAACTGCTCGGTTGCCGCCGTCGAGCTGACCGTCTCGTCGAGATCCGGCACGCCCCCCAAGACGCTCCGCAGCGACCACGGCGGCGTGTACGAGCTGGGCATGCGCGAGCGCGACCACGGCGTGCCGATCGCCCCCTTTGGCGACTGAAGCAAGCTGGTGAGCTGCGGGTTGCGCCGTGCGATGAGCGGCGCGCGTCGCCCGCTAATCCTTCGAGTCCCAAAACGCAACTGGGCCGGCGAGGGGAGCCGGCCCAGTCGAGTGGAGGTACTGAGAAGCAGCCTGGCGGCGCCCCTCAGAGGAGAGAGAAACGTCAGGTCCGTCTGCATTGCCCAATCCGCATCGACCCAAAACAGCAAGTCGTTGATGCGGTCCCAAGCAATGTTCATCTACCTTATCAGGATTAGTGGGAATGTCAAGGCTGAGCTGCAGAAATGCGGGCAGCCCACGGATAAGGCTCGAACAGCGCCTAAAGAGACAGCGAACCGCTTTTGTCACAATGTCCATGGGCCTGTGTAGCGCTCATGCAGTGGAGTTGGCAGACCGATCTCCCAGCATATGAGTAGCTCGGTGGCAAGCGGCCGTAAGGCGTTCGCTGATGGCCAGGAGGTCGCAGCAGGCGCTGAAGCGCTGCTGCGTGAGCACCCGGACGCGCTCGTGTGCGGGCTTGCAGGCAACGGCCTGATCGTGCCCGTGCCCCAGTCGGTGGGGCTGTGGGGCCAAGGGTTGATCGAGGGACGAGCGTTGATCGACAACGTCGTGGCGGCCGACCGCAGCACCGTGGTGAGGCTGTGGCTGCGCGTACAAGAGGAAGGCGCAGCCTCAGACAAAGTGCGCCTGCTGCGCAAACCCTCCACCTGGGCGACGCTTCACTTCATCGACATGCGCGAAATCCACGGCGTGCTGCTGGGCGTGGTGATCCCCGGCGACGAGCAGGCCGGTGGCGAAGACCCCGCCGAGGAGCAGGCGCCTGCGGGCCCACGCTTCTGCTCGCTGACCGAGGACGAGGGAGCAAGGGTGCTCGGCTGCGACGACGCGTTCATGGAGATGTTCGGCTACACCGCCGAGGAACTGATCGGCAACTCGGTGCTCGACCAGATCCACCCGGACGACCAGGGCCGCGCGGTGGAGGGCTGGCTGGCGGTGCTCTCAACCGGACACGATCAGCAGACGCGCCTGAGGCGCAGGCGCAAGGACGGCTCCTACATGTGGGTCGACACCACGCTGCGTAACCAGCTCAACCACCCTGACCGCAACTACGTGCTGGTGGAGATCATCGACATCTCAGCGGAGATGCAGGCACAAGAGGCGCTAGCCGAACGCGAGGAGCTGCTGCGCCGGCTGACCGCAGCGATGCCCGTCGGGCTGCTGCACCTGGATACAGAGCGCAACGTCGTCTTCAACAACGCCCGCCTGCTGGAGATCCTGTACGGCTCGCAGGCCTCAGCGCTCACGCTCTCCCTCGAGGACGGCGAGCTCGGTGCACAGCATGAGGCAGGCTCGATCTTGAGCACGCTCACCGAGGCGAGCGCCGCAGCGCTCGACGCGGCGCTCGACGAGGTGCTGGGCGAGGGCATGGACAAGGACGTGGAGGTCGACATCACGCTGCCGTCAGGGACCTGGCGACGAGCGCTGATGAGCCTACGCGCGCTGCTGCGCCCGAACGGCGAGGTAAGCGGGGCGATCACCTGCGTGCTGGACATCACCGACAGCGCCCGCGCACGCCAGGAGCTCGAGCACCGAGCGACGTTCGACCCGCTCACACTCTGCTACAACCGCGCATCTGTGCTGAGCACGCTCGAGCACGAGCTCGAGCGCGAAGGGGCGATCATCACCGGCGTCGTATACGTCGACCTCGACCGTTTCAAGCCCGTCAACGACAGGCTGGGACACGCGGCAGGCGATGAGCTGCTCGTGCTGGTGGCCGAGCGCCTGAGGCAGGCCAGTCGTGACTCAGACGTAGCCGGCCGCCTCGGCGGCGACGAGTTCCTGATCGTGCTGCGGGAGATTCCTGGAGCGGACATGGCGATGCGCGCGGCTGGGCGGATCTGCGAGGCGCTGTGCGACACGTTCGAGCTCTCCAGCGGCAAGGTGGAGCTGAGCGCAAGCATCGGTGTTGCCTGCTCGCACGATCGCGCGCTCACCGCAGAAGATCTCGTCAAGCGTGCAGACGCGGCGATGTATCGCTCCAAGGAGCACGGGCAGTGTGTGCCCGTGCTCGCAGAAGCTTCCTAAACGCCGGCCGCGATCAGACCGCCGGCACTGACGGTCTGATCGCGCTCCAACTCAGACTTCAGGCTTCGGTTCGAACCCGAGGTCGCCGTCCTTGATGGTGATTTCTTCTAGTTCCGCTTCGATCGTGCCCTTGCTGTACACGACGTAGCCGTAGGCGGGGGTTTCCGGTGTGCTGTCGAAAGCGCCTTCTTCGCCGCCCGCGTATACGCAATGCTCACCCGGTTTCACCCAAGACGCGATCGTTGAGAATTCCATGCCGATGTCGAGCTTTTCCTGGATGCCCGTGGGGAAGAACTTCCGCTTGGCTTCTTCCATTTCCGTTTCATAGCCGACAGCGCCGTATTCGCTCTCTGGCTTGCCTGCTGCCTTCTGGGGCACGATCTGCTCGGGAATCGTGACCTTGCAGGGCGCCTTCTTGCCGATCGGAATGGTCACCGTGCTCGGGCGGACGATTTCGATTTCGTTTTCGGCGCCTTCGCCGACTTCAGCAGATTTGTTCGAGCGGAACTCGATGCCGAGCGTGAACGAGGGGATTTTGAGCTGCTCGGTGAACCCCGGATTGAGCGACACGATCGCGTAGCAGTGCTTGAACGTGACGTTCTGGAAGAAGCTTTCCGCGCGTTCTTCGACCACTTTGCCAGTTGACTTCACGTCGTCGCATTCGTGAATGCGCAGCGCACCGTTGGCAAGGTTCAGGCTCTCCAGTTCCCCGTGCCCCTTAGTCGTGGCCGGTTCAGCCGGCGTGATCAGTTTCCCGCTGGGATAGCTGGCCGTGAATTTCCCAAACACGACCGGCGGTTTTGCTTTTTTTGCGAATGCCGGCGCGGCGACCGTGCCAAACACGCACAGGAGCACGGCAAGCCCAAGTGTTGCTCTGATGCTTCTCATTCTCCTAGGTCCTCGCTTTCGCCTCGGAAGGCTCCAAACAGCTCTGGATGCAGTGCGGCCAATGCGGTGCGGCCGGCTCTCAGTCCACCCGTCGGTCGCTGGGGCTCCCCTCCGTAGCCACCTCCGAGATAGAGGGCGCGAGCATACCACGGTGACAGGCCGTAGAACAGCGCCGCGCGGGGCGGTTGGGCGACGCCGGTAGAGGCGTTTCAGCTAGGCCCAGCTTTAGGAACGACGATTTTCCGCGCTGTCAAGCCTAGTTTTGAGCTTTGACAGGTATGCGGCACAGCGACGAGCATGGCGGCCGTGCACTTTTACTAATGATTCACAACAGCTCACGCCGTAGCTGGCGATAGGCAAACAGCCCACCGACGCTTGGGATCCAAAAGGCGACGGCGTGGTAAATGAGAACGCCGGCAGCGACCTGTACGGCGGGCGCTCCATAGAGGATGAGGGTGCCGACAAGACCACCTTCGAGCACGCCTACAGCGCCAGGGACGGGAATCAGGTTTGCGAGATAGCCGACGATGTAGCCGAGCACGAGCACAGCTATGGGGGGCGAGTAGCCAACGGCGCGCAGCGTGGCCCACAGCACCGCGATGTCATAGGCGAGGTAGCCAATCGCTCCGAGCAGGCGCCAGCTGGGGTGAAGCAGGGCGTGCTCGGCCTCGGTGATGCCGTCGAGCAGCGCACCCGCCCAGGAGGTGCTCTGCGCGTCGGCTGAGCGCCTGCGGGCGATGCTCGGCAGGGCGAGCACGACAGCGCTTACGAGCAGACCGCCAGCGATCGGCAGGCCGGCAAGCCAGACGTTGTGATCGCCGGCGGATAGGCCAGTTGCGAGCAGCAGCCCGCCGGCGATGAGCGCGGTGACATTGACAGCGCTGGTGAGGAAGAACAGCCCGCTGGAACGGCGAATGATCAGCTTGGTGGGCATGCCGGCGAGGTGCAGCAGCCAGCCGCCCACAGCAAGCGAGCCGATGCCGCCGCCGGGAAGCAGCGCTCCGGAGCCCATCTCCGTCCAGGCAAGCGCACGGGCACTACGGGCAGGCACGTTGGCAAAGAAGCGCCTGAAAATGATGACGAAGCTCGCGCAGGAGGCGCACTCGAAGACGACGGCGAGGACGAGCCATGCGGGACTGAGGTGATCAATGTCGCTGCGCACGGAGCCCAGGCCAGGCACTGCGAGCAGCAGCGACACAACCACAGCGACAAGCACCGCGATGGTGATCGCCCGGGAGCGCAACGAGCGCGTGTCGACGCTGGCACCACCAGAGACCGATTCCGTGGACATAGCTTCAATCTAGTATACTTTGGATTTAGAACTTTTCATATTGACAATTGTTTTGTGTTGAAGATACGGTCGCAAGGAGGACCAGATGAACGTGATTGACAGCGGAAAGCCGACGATTCGGCGCAGGGAGTGCAACGGCACGCCCTCGTGGCAGCGGCGCAAGTCGCTGGCCGCAGACGGGCGGCTGGCTGCCGACAGGCGGCCGGCGGACGGACAGCTGGCGGCGGACGAGCGGCTGGCGATGGACGGGCGGCTGGGACGCAGCGCGCGCAGCGAGGCACGCGCCAGAAATGCAGTAATCGACGCATACGCGATGGGCGCGGCGAGCTCACGCGCGCGGATGAGCGCTTGAGCGTGCAGATAAGCGCTTGAGCTTGCAAGTAGCCTAGGAGGGGCAGCGACGATGCCACCGACAGCGACGACAACGATGCCACCGACAGAGACGACAACAAATCCAGACCAGGCGCTGGAGTCAGCGGTGGAAGAGCTGTCCTCGCTCGTGTGGGAGACGCTGCGCGGCCTCAAGCAATCGAGCCCGCCGCCGCAAGTGCTGAGCGATGCGGTTGCGCGGGCATCGCTGGGCCCCCGCCACATGCCAGCGCTGCGCGCGGTTGCGACGGCCGGTCCGATGAGCGTGAGCGAGCTGGCGCGCAGGCTCGGCTTGGGACTTTCGACCACGAGCGCAATCGTGGGTCAGCTGAGCCGCGCTGGGCTGTTGGATCGAGCGGAGGACGACGCCGACCGCAGGCGCACGATTGTGCGCCTGGATGAGAAGTACGGCGAGGCGATCAGCACGTGGGCGGTGCAGTCGCTGACACCTTTGAGAGACACGCTCGAGCGCCTACCGCCTAAAGCGCGAGCCCAGTTCTTGGAGGGTTGGCGGATCCTGCACGAGGAAGCTACGCGTGGGGCGTGGTGCGAAGAGGAGGAGTGCGGGAGTTAGCCTACTTATAAGGCTTGACTTCTTATAAGACATGCCTTATATTGATGGTGTGTGGGAGATCAATCTGACGGACCAAGCCACAGAGTGGTATCTCGCTCTTGATGACATTGAGCGCAGACAGATCACCGCAGCTGTAGATGAGCTGGAGGCACGCGGGCCTGCCCTTGGACGGCCGTTCGTCGACCGGATCAAGGGAAGCCTCCATCACAATATGAAGGAGTTACGCTCCATCGGCGGCAACATCCGTGTCCTCTTTGCATTTGATCCCAACCGGGAAGCCGTTCTCCTCATCGGAGGCGACAAGACCGGCCATTGAAGACCGGCCATTGGCAACGGTGGTACAGGGAGAACATCCCGATCGCCGATGCACTTTATGACGAATATCTGGAGCAATATGATGAAGATGATCAAGTGGAGCGACGCTCGCCGTAAGGCTACTAAGCCCGATGACGAGGCCCATATCCAAGGGGTTCGCGAGGCCATGCGAGCCGAGCTGCGCCTCGCGGAGCTACGTAAGCACCGCGGCGCCAGCCAGGCCAAGATCGCCGAGCGTCTTGAGGTCTCGCAGTCAAATGTGTCTCAACTCGAGCGTGGAGACGATGTCAAGCTTTCAACGCTCGATAACTACATCAAGGCACTCGGCGGCCATCTCGAGATCAGCGCTGTCTTCGATGACGAGACCATCCCGATTAGCTAGACGTACAGAGCGCTGGCCCGGAGATCTCGGCCCGCAAACGCGGAGTAGTCGCCGTGCAAATGCGGAATGCGGTGCGTGCAAATACCTCGTCAAACGTGCCGTACTACGCAGCCGCGGCCCAGTCGAACGCGTCGCGGAGCTGATCGAGCACCTCCTATAGTGAGCAAGGTAGTTGCCCGCTCAACAAAGGAGCGCCCGATGGAAGTGGAGATCTGGTCTGATGTGGCGTGCCCGTGGTGCTACATCGGCAAGCGTCGCTTTGAAGCGGCTTTGAGTCAGTTCGAGCACAGCGAGGATGTGCAGGTGAGGTGGCGGAGCTTCGAGCTGGATGGCGAGGCGCCACACGAGCGCATGGGCGACCGCGCTGAGCACCTGGCTAAGAAGTACGGAATGACGGTGGAGCAGGCGCGGGAAGCCGGGCAGGGCGATCGCTTCACAGCGGAGGTCCGCGACGATGAGCGTACGGCGGGCGAGCTGGGCATCAGCGCAGTACCGACGTTCGTGGTGGATCGCAAGCTGGGGACGTCTGGCGCACAGCCGCCGGAGGCGCTGTTGGAGCTGCTGCGTGAGGGCTGGACGAGAAGCAACGCAGCCGTGGCCACCTAGGATGAGGAGTAGATGATGTTCGATGATCTGCACACGCTGGCGGGCGAGCCGCTGGACGCGAGTGAGCTCGAGGGACGAGCGGTGCTGGTGGTGAACGTGGCATCACGTTGCGGACTGACGCCCCAGTACACGGGCTTGGAGCGCCTGCAGGAGCGCTACGGCGAGCTCGGGTTGACGGTGCTGGGCGTGCCGTGCAACCAGTTCGGCGAACAGGAGCCGGGCAGCGCTGAGGAGATTGAGACGTTCTGCTCGACGACGTACGGCGTGAGCTTCCCGATGACGGAGAAGCTGGAAGTGAACGGCCCTGGACGCCACCGGCTGTACAGCACACTGAGCGAGACGACAGACGCTGCGGGCGAGGCGGGCGACATCCAGTGGAACTTTGAGAAGTTTCTGGTGTCGGCGGATGGCCGCCCGGTGGCACGGTTTCGCCCGACGGTGGAGCCGGAGTCAGACGAGCTGATCGCGGCAATCGAGTCGGAGCTTCCGTCCTGATGAGCACGACCACGCCGGCGCTGAGCGCACCGTCGGTGGGCGCGCGATTTGACCGCACGACGATCGAGCGCCGCGAGCTGGGCGCGCGCGACGTGCTGATCGACATCAAGTTCTGTGGCATCTGCCACAGCGACATCCACCAGGTGAAGGACGAGTGGGGCGGCTCGATCTACCCGATGGTGCCGGGCCACGAGATCGCCGGTGTAGTGGCGGACGTGGGCTCGGCGGTGGAGAAGTTCTCGGTGGGCGAGCGCGTCGGCGTGGGCTGCATGGTCGACTCGTGTGGCGAGTGTGAGTACTGCTTGGCGGGCGAGGAGCAGTTTTGCGTGAAGGGGTCGGTGCTCACATACAACGGCCGCGAGTATGACGGCGAACCGACGTTTGGTGGCTACAGCCAGCAGATTGTTGTGAAGGATGGCTTTGTGGTGAAAATCCCGGACAGCATTGATTTGGAGTACGCAGCCCCGCTGCTGTGCGCTGGGATAACGACGTATGTGCCGTTGAAGCACTGGCGGGTTGGCGAGGGGGCCAAAGTAGCGGTGATCGGCATGGGCGGCCTTGGCCACGTGGGCGTGCAGCTGGCGTCGGCGATGGGTGCGGAGGTGACGGTGCTGAGCCAGACGCTTAGCAAGCAAGAGGACGGCCTTCGCTTTGGCGCG
>DATHLT010000143.1:0-6585 GCA_035487855.1 Solirubrobacteraceae bacterium | reverse complement strand
GCGTGCTTTGCGAAGGCGAGGCGGACTATCCATTTGCCACCGGCTCATCCTCTGTCGTGAGCGTGTTCGAGCATTGACGCACACGGTGGCGCTGTCGCTGATGGAATTCTTACGTGATTAGGTAGGGGTACACGGCTACATAGTCTTCACGAGCGTGTTACACGCAGTGTCGAGCGCTCCACATTGAAAGGGCGGAGGGGATGAGGGCAACGGTGCTTAGGCTGTGGGTTGCGCTGGTGCTAGCCGCTGCGTTGTGCGCCGCGCCGGCCGAGGCCAGCGTGGCAGTGGCCCTCTCGCCGCTGAACGGCACGCCCGATGCCTCTGCGCAGACGCAGATCAGCTTCCTGGGCGTTCCCGCAGGCGAGATCTCCCACGTCTCGGTAGTTGGTTCACGTAGTGGTGGGCACAGCGGCAAGCTCGAGTCCTACGCGAGCAGCCCCGGCGCGAGCTTCCTGCCAACGCACCCGTTCACGCAGGGCGAGCGGGTGACCGCGAGCGCTGTCGTCGGTCCCGCCCACCACGCCGAGCGGGTGGCCACGATGTTTACGGTCGCGCGCCTGCCCGGCTATCGGATCACTGTTGGCAAGCACACAGAATTGAGCAAGGCGGGCCTCGTGCAGAGCTTCGTCTCTCAGCCCAACCTGAAGCCGCCGAGTCTGTTCGTCCGTACGAACTCACCCCAGGAAACGCCTGGCGATCTCCTCTTCACCCCTACACACGGCTACGGCCAGTCGGGCGCGATGATCGCGAGCAGCCAGGGTCAGCTGATCTGGTTTCACCAAGCGCCCACGGGCAACATCGACGCGGACTTGCAGGTGCAGAGCTATGCGGGACAGCCGGTGTTGACGTGGTGGGAGGGCGAGGTGCCCCAGCATCTCGGCGTTGGTTTCGGCCACGATGAGATCTACAGCAGCTCCTACAAGCCGATCGCCACGGTGTCAGCGGGCAACGGCTACCAGGCGGACCTGCACGAACTGCAGCTCACGCCTCAGGGGTCGGCGTTCATCACTGCGTACTCGCTGGTGGACGCCAACCTGTCCTCGGCCGGCGGGTCCAGCGATGGGATCCTGCAGGACGCGCTCCTGCAGGAGGTGGACGTCAAGACCGGCCTCGTGATGTTCGAGTGGCACGCGTACGGCCACGTGGCGCTGAACGACTCCTACTCTTCGCCGCCGAGCTCAGCGAACGACCCGTGGGACTTCTTCCACATGAACTCGGTGTCCGTCGATCCGTGGGGCGATGGCAACTTCATCATCTCCTCACGCAACATGTGGGCGGCGTATGAGATCAACCACTCGAGCGGCGCTGTGATGTGGCGCTTGGGCGGCAGGCATCCGAGCTTCAAGATGGGTGCCGGTACGGGCTTTGCCTGGCAGCACGACGCGCGCTGGCAGCCGGACCACACGCTGACAATCTTCGACGACGGCGCCACCCCCAAGGAGCACTCCGAGTCACGGGCGATCCGCGAGCGCATCAACTGGGCGCACCGCTCGGTGGAACTGGCCGGCCGTTACGTGCGCACGCCGCCGCTCCTCACCGGCAGCCAGGGCAACGACCAGGTGCTCGCCGACGGCAACTCGTTGGTGGGTTGGGGCGAAGAGCCGTACATAACCGAATTCAACCCCGCCGGCCAGATCCTGTTCGAAGCGAACTTTGCCGCCCCGGGGCAGTCCTATCGTGCCTATCGCTTTCCGTGGAACGCGCAGCCCGCGGAACCCCCCGCAGTCGCAGTTACAGCGATCACCGGCGAAACGGCCACCGTGTACGCGAGCTGGAATGGCGCGACAGACGTCAGCGAATGGCGGGTGCTGGGAGGGCCCAGCGCGACCGAACTGACCGCGATCGCGAGCGTCCCTGCCACGGGCTTTGAGACCGCGATTCCGGTGACCACCACAGACCCTGACTTCGCCGTGCAGGCGCTCGGAACGGGCGGACAGGTGCTTGGCAACTCCAAGTCGACAGGGCGTTGAGAGCCGCTCGCTCAGCGATCGGCCGATCGTCGGCCTGCTGAGCGCCGATCGCTCCTGGAGGCCGGTCGACTACCCTGCGCGACATGCTCGACGCGGGCTTCTGGCGCGACCGCCGCGTGCTGGTCACAGGCCACACGGGCTTCAAGGGTTCGTGGCTGGCGTTGTGGCTGCAGTCGCTTGGTGCCAACGTGACGGGCTTCGCGCTGGAGGCGCCCACAGAGCCGTCGCTATATGAGCTGGCGCGAGTAGGCGGGGACATGCACAGCGTCGTGGGCGACGTGCGCGACCACGACGCGCTTGCTACCGCGCTCGAGCACGCACAACCGGAGATCGTGATTCACATGGCTGCGCAATCGCTTGTGCGCCGCTCGTTTGCCGAACCCAGCGAGACATATGCGACGAACGTGATGGGCACGGTCAACGTGCTCGACGCCGTGCGTCTGCATGGCGAGCGGGTCCGTGTGGTGGTGAACGTCACCTCGGACAAGTGCTACGAGAACCAGGAGCGCGAGCAGGGCTACAGCGAGGATGAGCCAATGGGCGGGCACGACCCGTACTCGAGCTCCAAGGGTTGCTCTGAGCTGGTGACCGACGCGTTTCGCCGCTCGTTCTTCTCCGCTGGGAACGACACGCGGGTGGCGTCGGCGCGCGCGGGCAACGTGATCGGCGGCGGCGACTGGGCGCAGGACCGGCTGCTGGCGGACATCATGCGCGCGGCGCTGGCGGGGGGGCGCGTGCGCGTGCGCAATCCCAGCTCGACTCGCCCGTGGCAGCACGTGCTGAACCCGCTGAGCGGCTACTTGGTGCTCGCGCAGTCGCTGTGGCGGTCAGCGGAGTACGCCCGCGGTTGGAACTTCGGGCCCGCGGCGCAGGACGCGCGTCAGGTCGGTTGGATCGTGCAACGCGTGGGCGAGCTGTGGCCGGGTGGGCTCGATGCGGCGATCGACGACGGTCCCCATCCGCACGAGGCGCGCTACTTGCAGCTCGACTCTGCGCGCGCGAGCGACGATCTGGGCTGGAGCCCGCTCCTAGACCTCGAGGGCGCTCTGCGGGCGACAGTCGAGTGGTATGCGCAGTTGCGCGACGGTGCGGACATGCGGGCTGTGACGCTCGCCCAGATCGAGACCTTCCAATACGCTGGCGCTTCGCAGTGAGCCACACCGCCGACCCCGTTACGCACACTCCTCCCTTGCGGACGCGCCCGGCGCGCCCCCTGACGATTGGCATCGACGCGCGAGCCGCGGTCGAAGTGCCGGCTGGGCGCGGCCGGGTCGTACGTGAGCTATTGCGGGCGCTTGCTGCTCGGGACGACGCGCACACCTATCGCTGTTACGCGCGTACGAGCTGGGACGAGCCGCTCGACGAGCGCTTCGAATGGTGCGAGATTGAAGCGCGTGACCCCCTGTGGCATGTGCACACCGCGCGTACCGCGCAACGCGAGTGCGACGTGTTCTTGTCCAGTAACTCGTATCTGACGCCGCTGTTTACCCGACTGCCGGTCGTTGTGATCGTCTACGACCTTGTCACGTTCGACGCGGCAATGCAGCCGAATCGCCGCTCGGCGGTGATCGAGCGCCTGACGCTCGGTGCTTGCATGAGGCGCACCGCCGGGGTCATCGCGATCTCGCAGGCCACCGCAGATGCCCTGACAGGCCGCTTCCCAGCCGCTGCTGCGCGGACGAGCATCGCGCTGCTGGGGACCTCGCCGATGCTCTCCAAGCCAGCGCCCGACGAACTGCTCCCTGAGCCCGGCTTCGTGCTGGCGGTCGGCACGCTCGAGCCGCGTAAGAACCTACCGCGATTGGTTGAGGCCTATCGTGCGCTCGACGCGGCGATGCAGTCGCGCCATCCGCTCGTCGTGGTCGGGGCGCTTGGTTGGCAAACCGGCGAGACCCTGGACTCGCTGAGATCCCTCGGCGGTCGGGCGAAGATGCTTGGCCACATCTCAGACGCGTCCCTCGCCGAGCTCTACCGCCGCTGTGCTGTGTTCTGCTATCCGTCGCTCGCTGAGGGCTTCGGGCTGCCCGTGCTCGAGGCGATGGCTGCCGGCGCCGCTGTGCTCACGTCGAACGTGTCCTCGCTGCCGGAGGTTGGCGGCGGAGCGGTCGAATACGCCGATCCGAGGGATGTCGCGAGTATCGCCGCAGCGCTCAAAGGGATGCTGGACTCGCCACAGCGCCGGTCGGAGCTCGGCGCCCTTGCGCTCGAGCGCGCGCGTCAGTTCACCTGGTCACGGTTCGCTGAGTCCACACTGGGGGTGCTTGAGCGCGCGGCAGAGCAATCCGCGAGCAGGTACTGACTTAGCGCCCGCCGAGGCGCCCGCGTCCGTGCACTACATCGGCGTAGATCTTCTCCATCCGCGCCACGTAGGCATCGAGCGCATAATCCTCGCGGAGCCATGCGCGCGTGGACTCCAGTCCCGCGCGCCCATCACCCGCGCGCCAGCGGGCAATAGCATCGGCCGTCGCGCGCGGGTCCTGCGCTGGGACAACCTGCACGCCGGGTCGCCCGGCGAGCACATCGTAGACCCCCGCGCCCGGTGTGAGGATCACAGGCGTTCCCGAGGCGATTGCCTCAAGCGGCGCGAGCCCCCACGCATAGCGCTGACTCAGGATCACGAATACGTCGGCGGCTGCATATGTGTCCTTCAGTTCCGCGTCGGACAGCGAGCGCCGCGGGAGCGTCACGCGGGCGCCAAGATTGCGAGCGGCGATCTGCGCGTCGAGCCGGTCTGCGTACACGTGGTCCACATGGTCGGAGCCGGTGATCAGCGCCTGGATAGAGGGATCGTCGGCCAGTAGGGACATCGCGTCGATGAGATCCTCGAAGCGTCGATGCTCGACAAGGATGCCCGACCCGACAACTAGGAAGACGTCGTCGGGAATGCCGAGCCGGGCGCGAGCCGCGGCGCGGTCTGGCGGCTCGAAGAAGTGGTCCGGAGGTCCCACAGGCACGATCAACGCATCCCGGTGGTAGCTGCGACGGACCATCTCCACCTGTTGCGCGCTCAGCACTGCGATCGCGCTCGCGCGGCGGGCGTCGAGCAGATCGGGCCAGGTGAGCGCGCCCTGCATCGCCCGGCGCAGCGGCGAGCGCGCGCCGGTGATCGTCAGCTCGGGAACGATTGCTCGCTCCCACAATGATTCGTCATTGCGAGTCCACACAAGCGGAATCGACAGGCGCCCGGCGGCGATGCGCCCAGGACGTAGCGCGAGCCACTCGTGGGCGTTGACCACATCTGCATCGGACGGCACCAGCTGGGCGACCTTCGGCATGTCCAGCCAGAAGTGCCGGGCCAGTGCTCGGTTGCCCGCTGGTATCTCTGAGACGCCGCGTCTTATTGATCGGATCTCCAGCTGATCGGATGCATAGGAGAACTCGCTGTCGGGGATGAGGTCGTGGCACGCAATCGTGACGCGGTGCCCGCTTCGCACCAGTCCCGTGCCGAGCTCGAGCATCAGCCTCACGCCGCCGCCGCCGCCGGCCTTGCCGCCGACGTGATGGTGGACGAGCGCGATGTGCATTTCAGGGAGTCAGGAGGCCCGAGGCTCCTCCGCTATAGGACTTTCATTCGATAGTGGGACCCAACGGTCGAATATCCTGTCAGCGGATGGTATCGACGCTCCCAGCCGGAGGCGATCCGGCGCTGGCCGCTTCGGAGGGTCGCGTGCAGGTAGATATCCTCGATACGGCCGCAGCCGGCCCAAGCGTTATTCGTGGAAGCCTACTCCGGCTCGGCGGCTACTTGACCGGCACGCTGGCAACGGTGGCCTCAAGCGCGGTAGTCATTCGCCACCTCGGCCTGATCGATACGGGGCACTTCCTGACCGTCACCGCGCTCGTGACGATCGTCGCAACCGTCAGCGACCTCGGACTTACGGGCTTCGCCGTGCGCGACTACGCGACGGGACCGAGATCGGACGGGCGGCGCTTTCTGCGCAACCTCCTCGGTATCCGCCTCGTGCTCGCGCTCGGCGGCCTGTCAATTGCCGTCCTCTTCGGCGTGCTTGTCGGCTACCCCACCGTGATGGTGCTCGGAACCGTCATCGCGGGTTTTGGCATGGTCTTCCTAGTCGTTCAGGATGGCTGCTCGGTACCGCTCCAGGTCAGCCTGCGATTCGGGTGGGTAGCCGGCCTGCAGCTCGCCGTCCAGGTTGGCGTGGCGATCGAGGCCGTGCTGTTGGCGCTGGCCGGCGCGGGGCTGCTCCCGTTCTTCGCGATGCAACTGCCGATCGTCATTCCCGTGCTGGTGGCGACGGTGGTCGTCGGCGGCCACGACTCGCGTCTCATCCCATCGCTTGACACCGCGCAATGGCGCCGAATGGTAGGACGCATTCTGCCTTTCTCCGCCGCGGTCGTGCTGTCGGTCGTGTACTTCCAGGTAGCGCAGATTATGGTGTCACTGCTCTCCAGCCCCGCGCAGACCGGGTACTTCGGCGTGTCATTCCGCGTGCTCATGTCGTTCACCACGCTGCCGCCGCTGCTCGTCTCATCCGCCTTGCCACTACTCGCTCGCGCGGCGCGCGACGACGATGAGCGCTTCAACTACGCCAGCCGCAAGCTCGTCGAGACGATGATGCTCGCCGGCTGTGGCGTGGCACTGGCACTATTCCTC
>DATHLT010000142.1:0-10006 GCA_035487855.1 Solirubrobacteraceae bacterium | reverse complement strand
GTCTGGGGACACGCTGCTCGCGCCGGCTGGGCTTGCCGTTGCCAGCGGCCAGAGCCCCGGTCTGGTGGCTTACCGCCTCGGAGGTGCAGGTGCCCAGCCGTAGTGACGATTCGCAGCAGCGGAACCGATTTGGCCACGGAGGCTGGGCGCCGAGCCCCGGCGTATGCAGCCGTCGAGGACGCTGGTGGCTCTCGGCTGCCGCTCACCGCCCGCGCAGCGGCCTGAATCCACGCAAATAGCGGACGCTGGTGCGATGGTCCGGCATCCGTCTTGCCCGTGGCTTCTATCTTTCAACGTGGAATGGCAAAGGACACCGAGAAGCTGATCCGCCAGCTGTCGCTGATCTCCTACCTGATGGCCGAGCGACGCCCGGTCACGGCGCTGGAGATTCGGCGCGACGTGGAGGGTTACAGCGGTATGAACGAGGACGCATTCGCGCGCCGCTTCTACGCGGATCGCTCGGAGCTCGAATCGCTGCGCATCCAGCTGACGGTCGAGCGTCCGGCGGACGGGGCGGCCGAGCAGGAGAACTACTCGCTGCGCCCGGAGAACTTCCACCTGCCCGCAATCGCGTTTACCGACAAGGAGCTCGCGGCGCTGCAGACCGCGCTCAGCTTGCTGGACGGCGAATTCGCGTACGCCGAGCCGCTGCGCCTGGCGCTGCAGCAGATCACGTGGGGTCGGCCGAGCCCGCTGCGGGCGCCGGAGCAGCGCTCGGTGGCGCTCGGCATCACGGCCTCGGCGGGCGGCCACGAGCTGTCCGCGCGCCTGGCCAAGGTCGAGACGGCGATCTTCCGCAACAAGACGATCGTGTTCGAGTACTACACGATGGAGCGCGACGAGGTGAGCACGCGCCGCGTGGATCCTTACCACCTGTTGTTCCAGGGCGGCCAGTTCTATCTGCTCGGCCACGCGCATGAGCGCCAGGGGATCCGGGTGTTCCGCCTGTCGCGCATCCGCGGCAAGGTCTCCTATGCGACGAAGGCCGAGCACGACTTCCACCGTCCTGAGGACTTCGACCCGCGCGCGTACGCCAACCGGGCTGACTGGCAGCTGGGCGATGAGCGCAGTGAGGCGAGGGTGCTGATCTCTGAGCGGATCGCGTGGCAGATCGAACGCCACTTCGGTCGCTATGGGGAGATATCGCACGCCGGCGAGGGCATCGAGGAGGACGGCGAGGCGATCTTCCTGACCAGCTACTCGAGCCCCCGCAGTCTGATCTCTTGGGTCTTTGGGCTGGGTGCGAATGCGCGCCTGCTCGGCCCGGATGAGCTCGTATGCGAGTTCCAACGACGGCTGGAGCTGCTCCAGGAGCGCCACGGCGAGGCGCCTCCGGTCGCACCGAGCGGGAGGGGCGCGGCGGCGATGGCGGTGGCTGGCTCCTTGGCGCGCGCACGCATAGCCGGCCCGTCTCGCTCGCGCACACGGCGCGCGGCCGAGGCGGGACGCGGCGGCGATGAGGATGGCACCACTGTTCGGCCCGATGCGGCGATTCGCCCGGAGCGCTTCGCGCGCCTGGTAACGCTCGCGAGCATCCTCATCAAGGCGGGGCGCGAGGGCGAGAGGGTGCGGATTGCGGAGGTCTGCGAGCGCCTGCAGATCAGCGAGGAGGAGTTGCGCGAGGACGTGAACGTGCTGAACGTGGTCAACTTCGGCGGCGGCTCATACGTGCTGTATGCGGAGTTCAAGGAGGAGACTGGGGAGATCGAGGTCGACCCCGAGCCTTACAGCGACAACTTCGACCGTCCCGCGCGCCTGTTGCCAGTGGAGGCGAAGGCGCTGGTGGCGGCGATCGACTTGATTGGCGAGCACATCCCCGAGGGCTCGCTGACCTCAGCGCGCGAGAAGATCGTGGCGGCGCTCGGCGAGGACCCGATGGAGCAGGGTCTGCAAGTGGCGCCGACGGCGGGCGATGACTCCGACGTGGCGCGCCTGGTTTCCAATGCGATCGTGGCGCGCAAGCTGATCGAGCTCGAGTACTTCAAGGAGAACGAGGATCAGATCTCTGCGCGTAAGGTGGAGCCGTATGCGCTGACGAATGGTCGCGAGGGCTGGTATGTGGCGTCGTTCGATCCCGAGCGCGACGACGTGCGTCACTTCCGCTTGGACCGCATCAAGCACGTGAACGTCACCGACGAGCGCTTCGAGCCGCGCCCTGAGGTTGACCCGGCGGGCGAGGTGGATGGCTGGCTGCGCACAGGCGAGGTGCCGGCATCGGCTACTGCGCGCGTTTGGGTATCTCCCGAGCGTGCGCGCTGGGCACGTGAGGCGCGTCGCGTGGTTGAGGAGTGGAGCGATGGGTCGGTGATCGTCGAGCTGAGCTTCGCGGGTGTCGACTGGCTCGTGCGCGAGATCCTCAAGGAAGCGGGCGATGCGGCGGTGCTCGAGCCGGAGGATGCCCGCGAGGCGGTGCGTACGGCTGTCGCGCGTCTGCGCGACGCGGGGGCTGCGCCTGCGAGCGTGTGAGCGGGGCGGGCGGACTATAAGCGTGAGAACACGCGTCGCGGTCTGCATGGCTAGTGTCCCGGAGATGAGCCGCCGCGACCAGATCAAGATGAGCGAGGCCGAGGCGGCGGCGTTTCTTGCCGACGAGCGCACGGTCACCTGTGCGACGGCAGGCCCGCGCGGCTGGCCGCACTTGATGCCGCTGTGGTATGTCCTGCGCACACCCCCGGCAGCTGAGCCGAGCCCGCCTACCCCCCGCCTGTGGGCGTGGACGTATGGGGTCTCGCAGAAGGTGCGCAACCTCGAGCGCGATCCCCGGGCCACGTTGCAGGTGGAGGCGGGCGAGCAATATCAGGAGCTCCGCGGCGTGATGCTCGAGTGCGACGTGGTCGTCCACAGCGATCTGGACGTGGTGAAGGCTCTCGGCCACGAGATCTTCGCCCGCTACGCCTCTCCACGCGGCGAGTTGCCCGCGGAGAACCTTCCCGCGGAGGTGGGAGCGATGGTCGACAAGCAAGCGGCGAAGCGTGTGGCGCTGGAGTTCGTGGAGCTTCGCCGCGCGAGCTGGGATCACCGTAAGCTTGCCGGAAGGTACTGACCGGTAGGCTCCACGCGCAATGGAGCCGCTCAAGGGATTGATCCTCTCCGGTGGCAAGGGCACGCGTCTGCGCCCGATCACGCACACGAGCGCGAAGCAGCTGGTGCCGGTGGCGAACAAGCCGGTGCTGTTCTATGGCATCGAGGCGATGGCGCAGGCGGGGATCGAGGACGTGGGGATCATCATCGCGCCGGAGACGGGCCCGGAGATCGAAGCGGTGGCGGGTGACGGCTCGCGTTTTGGCCTGCGTATCACCTACATCCTCCAGGACGAGCCGCTGGGTCTCGCGCACGCGGTGCTCACTGCGGAGCCGTTCCTGCAGCAGAGCCCGTTTGTGATGTATCTGGGTGACAACCTGCTGCAGGGCGGCATCTCGGACCTGGTGGCGGCCTTCCGCGAGCACCAGCCGGACGCGCTGATTCTGCTGACGCCGGTGCTGGATCCGGAGAACTACGGCGTGGCGGAGCTTGCTCCAGCCCCGCATGGTGAGGTTGGTCACGTGGTGCGCCTGGTGGAGAAGCCGGCGCAGCCGGCGACGGACTTGGCGCTGGTGGGCGTTTATATGTTCACGGCGGCGGTGCACGCTGCGGCGCGAGCGATCGAGCCTTCCCCCCGCGGCGAGCTCGAGATCACGGATGCGATCCAGCACTTGGTGGACGCGGGCTTGCGGGTGGAGCCGCATGTGGTGCGGGGCTGGTGGAAGGACACGGGGCGGCTGGAGGACATGCTGGAGGCGAACCGCCTGATCTTGGACAACCTGCACGAGCGGATTGAGGGCGAGCTGATCGACTCACAGGTGGACGGGCGGGTGGTGATCGAGGCGGGGGCGCGCCTGGAGCGAACGACGGTGAGGGGCCCGGCGATCGTGGGCGCGGGCGCCCACTTGACCGACTGCTACATCGGCCCGTACACGGCGGTCGGCGAGCGCTGTGTGATCTCGGGCGCGGAGGTGGAGCATTCGATCCTGCTGGAGGGCTCGAGCGTGTGCGACTTGGACGGGCGTATGGAGTCCTCGCTGCTGGGCCGCAACGTGACGATCCGCCGTGGCGACCGTCAGCCGCGTGCCTACCGCTTCATGGTGGGCGACAACTCCGACATCTCGATCCTGTGAGCGCCTACCCCCGCGGCGGTCCAACACAAGTGTGCGCATGGGGTCGATGAGGATCCTCGTCACAGGCGCGGCGGGGATGCTCGGCCTGGATGTCCTGCGTGCGGGCGAGCGTGCGGGTCACGAGCTGGTGGCGGTGGATCTCCCGGAGCTGGACATCACCGACCCGGACGCGGTGGCGCAGGCATATGTGCGAATCGCCCCGGAGGCGGTGCTCAACTGCGCGGCGTGGACCGACGTGGACGGCGCGCAGACGCACGTGCCGCACGCGCACGCGGTCAACGCGGATGGCGCGGGCAACCTCGCTCGCGGCGCGGCGGCGGTGGGCATCCCGATGGTGCACGTGTCGACCGATTATGTGTTTAGTGGGGAGGCGTGCGTGGATGCGACAGGTGCGCGGCGTCCTTACGTGGAGTCGGATCCCACGGGGCCGAGGTCGGTGTATGGCCAGACCAAGCTGGCGGGCGAGGATCAGGTGCTGGCGGCTTCGCCGCGCCACGTGGTGGCCCGCAGCTCATGGCTGTTCGGGGTGGGCGGCGCTAACTTCGCGGCGACGATGCTGCGGCTTGCCGATGAGCGCGACACGGTGGCGGTGGTGACCGACCAGGTGGGCTGCCCGACGTGGACGGGGCATCTGGCACCGGCGCTGTTGGGACTGATCGAGCGTGGGGTTGGCGGCCTCGTGCACCTGGCGGGCGCTGGGTACGTCTCGTGGAACGAGTACGCGAAGGAGGTTTTCCGCCAGGCGGAGATCACCTGCGGGGTGGCCGACGCGACGACGGCGGACATGCCCCGCCCGGCGCCGCGCCCTGCGTGGTCGGCGCTCGAGTCAGAGCGAGAAGATGTGTTGCCGCTGCCGCCGTGGCAGGATGGGCTGGCGGGTTACCTTGCGGCGCGAGCTGGGATGATGCGCGCATGAGATTGCTTGTGTGTGGTGGTGCGGGCTTCATCGGCTCGACGTTCGCGCGCCAGCGCTTGCTGGAACACGGCGATCAGGTGATGGTGCTGGACAAGCTGACGTATGCGGGCCGGGAGGAGAACTTCCACGACCTGACCGAGAACCCGGGTTTTGGCTTCGTTCGCGGTGCGATCGAGGACCGTGACGCGGTCGCCGCTGCGATCGAGGCGGCGGCGCCGGAGGCGATCGTGAACTTCGCGGCGGAGACCCACGTCGATCGCTCTATCGCGAAGCCTGACGCGTTCGTGTCAACTCATGCGCTGGGGACGTATGTGCTGCTGGAGGCTGCCCGTGAGCATGAGCTGCGCTACGTGCAGGTCTCGACCGACGAGGTGTATGGCTCGATCGAGCAGGGCACGTTCACGGAGGCGAGCCCTCTGGCGCCTTCGTCGCCGTATTCGGCGACGAAGGCGGGCGCGGACCTGCTGGTGCAGAGCTACTTCCACACGTATGGCCTGCGGGCACTGATCTGCCGCGGCTCGAACAACTATGGGCCGTACCAGTACCCGGAGAAGCTGATCCCGTTGATGATCCTGAACGCCTTGCATGGGGATGCGCTGCCGGTGTATGGGGACGGGATGCAGGTTCGCAACTGGATCCACGCGACGGATTTCGCGGCGGCGATCGGCCACGTGCTGGCGCACGGTGAGCCGGGCGAGGTCTACAACGCGGGCGGCCCGGACGAGGAGGCGAACATGACGGTCGTCACGCGCATCCTCGCGCTGGCGGGTGCGGACGAGTCGCAGATCGAGCACGTGACGGACCGTCCCGGCCATGACCGCCGTTATTCGCTGTCCTCGGCGAAGGTGCGCGCGCTTGGCTGGGAGCCAAAGGTGCGCTTCGATGAGGGGCTGGAGCAGACGGTGTCGTGGTATCGCGACAACGACTGGTGGTGGGAGCCGATCCGCTCGGGCGAGTACCGCGGGTACTATGAGCGCCAGTATGGGCGTGCGCTGCAGCCCTGAGCACAGCGCGCTGCTGGGGCGCTGGCGAGGGAGGCGACGGGCGGGTAGTCTTTGCAGACAATTGTCAGTAGACACTTGTCTGCTTTTGGGGGACGATGTGGGTATGGAGGAGATACGAGAGCAACTCGGTTTGAACCTGCGCGACCGTCGCGATAAGGCCGGCTTGTCGCAGGAGGCGCTGGGCGCGATGTGCGAGCTGGATCGCACGGAGATCAGCCTGCTCGAGCGTGGCCTGCGCTTTCCGCGCCTGGACACGCTGGTCAAGCTCGCCCGTGCGTTGCAGCTTTCGCCGTCTGAACTACTCGACGGGATTCGCTAGCCGCGGTAAACGAGGGGGGCCAGTCGATCCCGCTCTGCTAGCGCCGACGGTGCGCGCTACGCGCCGGCGCCTGACTGGCTCAGCCGAGCGCCGAGATCTTCCACTTGCCGCTTTCCTTGACGAGCGAGACGCTGCTGGGGCGTTTCTTGCCTTCGTAGACGCTCGTGACGGCGGCGGTCGCGCTCGTGCCCCCGGCCGCCAGTTTGACCGACTGCACGCTG
Source organism: Solirubrobacteraceae bacterium (assembly GCA_035487855.1). GTDB lineage: Bacteria > Actinomycetota > Thermoleophilia > Solirubrobacterales > Solirubrobacteraceae > Palsa-744. The sequence goes on along the minus strand of DATHLT010000142.1, from coordinate 3,392 downwards.
ACCGTGAGGCTGTCGATCTCGGTGAGCTGTTTTTTGATCGCTTCTTCGCAGCGTTTCGTGCCGCCGAGCCTGCTCACGACTGCTGCGGCGAGGTCGTTGGCGCAGATCTTCTTCTGTTCGCCCGCCGTGGCATCGGCCTGGAGGTTTGCGATCGTCTGCGCGACGTCGTGCTGCCGCCCTTTGAAGCTGTCGGTGGCGACCGTGCTGGCGCACGCGCTCAGGGCGAGCGCGAGCGCCGATAGGCACAGCAGGGCGGGCAGGCGACGCATCGCCCGCAAGGCTATTGGCTTCTAGTTCTTCTCGTCGTCGCGTCGGTAGCCGAGACGGGCGGAGATGCGGTCGGCGGTGGATACAAGGTGCGGTCCGAGCGCGTCCACAAGCTCCTCGAGCGTGATCATCGCGCTCGCTGCCGCTAGGTTGACCGCGGCGACCACGTCGCGCGCCTCGTTGCGCACGGGCGCGGCGATTGCGTACAGCTCGGGGGCAAGCTCCTGGTCGTTGACGGCAAAGCCGGCTGTCTGGATCTCGTCGAGCTCCTCACGTAGCGCTTTCTTCGATGTGACCGTGTTGGGGCCGCGCTTGGCGAGCTTCATTTGGGCGATCAGATCCCGCTGCTCGGCCTCGGGCAGGTTCGCCAGTAGCAGCTTGCCCATCGAGGTCGCGTACGCGGGCAGGCGCGAGCCGGTGTGCAGGTCGAGGTCGATCTTGCCCTGGCCGCGGCGGAAGCTGCGCACGCGGTCGACGTACAATACGTCGGTGCCGTCGAGCACGCCGAGGCTGGTTGTGTAGGAGGTGCGCTGGCGTAGCTCGTCGAGATAAGGATGTGCGTGCTCGCGCAGTCCCGTGGAGTTCAGGGCGGACATGCCCAGGTCCGTCACACGCAGGCCGAGCCGGTACTTGCGCGACGCGCCCTGCTCGAGGTAGCCGAGTGCGACGAGCGTGATCACGTAGCGGTGGGTGGTAGAGCGGCTCATGCCGAGCTCGTCGGCGATGTCGGCGATGCCAAGCACGGGACGCTTGGGCGTGAAGCAGCCGAGGATCGCGAGACCACGCTCGAGCGATTGCGAGTAGCGCGGCTCGCGCAGGCTCGGTATCGACCATGCGGGCTCTTGCCCGTCTTTGCTGGCTTTCGCGGCTGCACTCGTTCTGGGCATCGGCACCTCGTCCTGTCTCGTTCGCATGGGAACCCCCTAGACCGGGAAGTTCAATTGATTGATCTAGCAACCATAGTTAGCGCAACCGCCCCGCACAATGAGAAACACTGGAGTTTCGAGTGTGCTGGCCGGGTCGCGCGACGCATGAGGTCGGCTGGGAGCAGGCATCGGCAGCTGCGACGACGATCGATAAGCGGCGAAGAAGAACCTCGACCTGGGCGCGGACCGGTGGGAAACAGGCCTACACAGGTGCCGCTGGGCACGCTACCTTACAAGCAGGCGACGGCCCGCAGTAGGCTATCCGTCCGTTGCGCGTCGTGCATCTCAAATGTGGGACAAGATGACAAACAAACCTAAGGAGACTGAAGTGATGAGGTTTATTCGATTAGTTGGTCTAGTGTTGGTGGTTGTTGTGGCGATGAGTTTCGCGGTGGTGTCGTCTGCGTCGGGGTTTTCGTCGAACCCGTTATTCGTCCCTGCCAATGGCCAGTCGGGAAGGTCGGTAGGCTTAGGCAACGCTGTACTGAGGGCGGCGGGAAGCACGGTTACGTGTACAGCACACCAGGCTGTCAGTGGATCGGTGGCAAATGCGTTATTAGTCGGTAATGTGGTAGTACATTACTTAGGATGCTCGGTCACAGAAGCTGCACCCGGCAAAGAAGTTGGGTGCCCCGTGAAAAGCGTTGGATCCCCAGCAGAAGGATTAATTTTAACGACGACTCTGCACGGGATCCTCGGCTTACTGTTACCCAGTAACGAGACTGGGATACTGTTTTTACCCGTGGCGAGCAAAGTATTCGCAACAATCGCCAAATCAGAAAAAGCGGGCAAAGAATGTACACCAGAAACAGTTGTTGAAGGTAGCGTAGCTGCCTTAATCTCTCCGGTTGGATCATCGCAGCTTACCGGTAAACTTGCTACCCTAGCGGTAGCAAGACAGGCCATCGATCTAACGCATGGCCTCGGCACGGTAACAGCAAAACTCACCGCGTTCGGTGAAACTGGGACGCAGGCACAAACGGACGACACGACATTCGGCGAAGCTACCGAAGTGACGTGACGTGACGTCACGTGCTGGCTGGTTTGCTGCGGGTCCGGCGGGCTGGCGCGCGTAAACGCGTTGCTGGGCTATGTGTCGAGCAGCACTGGTGTTAGGAGTGTATTTCCAGCGAAGGACTGAATTCCACCAAAATCAAGGGGAAGTGAAGTGATGAGGTTTATTCGATTAGTTGGTCTAGTGTTGGTGGCTGTTGTGGCGATGAGTTTCGCGGTGGTGTCGTCTGCGTCGGCGTTTTCGTCGAACCCGTTATTCAATCCCGCCAATGGCCAGTTGGTAAGGGCGGTAGGCTTAGGTAATGCGGTACTGGCGGCGGCGGGACTCGTAATTACGTGTACAGCACACCAGGCTGTCAGTGGGAACGTGTCAAATTCCTTATTAGTCGGTAATGTGGTAATACACTACTTAGGATGCTCAGCCACAGAAACCACAACAGGCACAACTGGGTGCTCGGTGAAAAGCGTCGGTGCCCCAACAGAAGGATTAATTTTAACGAGGACCCTGCACGGTATCCTTGGCTTACTGTTACCCAGTAACAAAACTGGGATGCTATTCTTACCCGTAGTAGGCAAAGAATTCGCAACATTCGCAAAGTCAGAAAAAGAAGGCAAAATATGTACACTAGAAACAGCGGTCGAAGGTAGCGTAGCTATCTTAGTCTCTCCGGTCGGCGGCCCTGCGCAGCTGACCGGTAAAGCTACTACCCTGGCGGTAGCAAAACCGGCCATCGCTCTAACGCACGGCCTTGGTACGGTAACAGCAAAACTCATCGCGTTCGGCGAAACTGGGACACTGGCACAAACGAGCGACGTGACATTCGGCGAAGCAACTGAAGTGACGTGATGCGCCGGCTGGTTTGCTGCGGGTCCGGCAGCCCGGCACGCGCACGTGCTAGCCGAGCAGCTAGAAACACGACTAGACAAGAGCCCAGGGCAAAGCTACTGTAAGGCTGGCATTCGGGATGCGAACCCTGCGCCTTGGCGATCGCTGCGCGGCGGGAAATTCTGCCGCGGAGTGAGTACAGTTCACATGAGTCGTGTGAGTATGGGTGGGTGAGCGGCTTGGTATCTCGATTGTGGGATAAGGTTATAAACAAATCAAGGGAGATCTGAAGTGATGAGGTTTATTCGATTAGTTGGTCTAGTGTTGGTGGCTGTTGTGGCGATGAGTTTCGCGGTGGT
>DATHLT010000141.1:0-3485 GCA_035487855.1 Solirubrobacteraceae bacterium | reverse complement strand
GGCGCCACACGTAGCGAACGTCATCGTCGAACGACGACAGCAGTTCGCGGATCACCGGCTCCGCCCGGCCGCAGTAGGGGCACTCGAAGTCGCCGTACTCGACCAGCGTGACCGGCGCGTCCTCGCTGCCGCGGATGTGGTCGCGCTCGGGATCGACGTCCTGGGAAAGATCGAGGATGTCCTCCGCGGTGCCCGCCAGCTGCCGGGCACGCACGGTCGTCGGCAGGCGTTTGACGATCTGCAGCACCGTCCAGGCGAGCACCGGCGCGAGCACCACGGATCCCAACGCACCGAGCTTGGCCTCGTCGAGCCGGCGTCCGCTGAAGGCGAGGCTGGAGATCAACAGCGACACGGTGAACCCAATGCTACCGAATGCCCCGCCGGCGGCCAGGAGCGGCGGGCTGAGTGGTGAGCGCGGGCCGCGCATCGCCGGCCGTGATGCAAGCCACGAGGCGCCCGCGATCCCGATCGGCTTGCCGACCACGTAGCCCACGAGGATGCCAAGCGTGATCGGCGAGCTGACAGCGGCTTCGAGCAGGTTGCCGGTGACGTGCACGCCCGCGTTGGCCAGCGCGAACAACGGCACGATCACGTAGCCGGTCCATGGATGCAGGCCATATTGAAGGCGCTCGTTGGGCGAGATCGCCGAGGCTACTCCCTGTTGGGCTGAGCGCGCGAGCTCGGGCGTGGGCTGCTCACGAAACGAGCGCGCCAGGTCTGTTGCTCGCTCGAGGTCCTCACGCGACGGTGGGTATGCGCTCGTTGCCAAGCCGATCGCCAAGCCCGAGATCACCGGGTCCACGCCCGACTTGAGCATCGCGATCCATACCCCCAACGCGATCGCCACCGACAGCGGTCCGCGCGCGAGCGGCACGTAACGCAGCGCCAGCAGCACGCAGAACAACGCGACCGCAATTGCCAGCGCCAGCACCGACACGTGTGCCGTGTAAACGGTCGCGATCACTAGCAGCGCGCCGAGATCGTCCACCACGGCCAGCGTCAGCAAGAACACCCGCAGGCGGGTCGCCGCACGCGGCGTGAGGACGGCCGCCGCGCCAAGCGCGAAGGCGGTGTCAGTTGACATCGCGGCGCCCCAGTCGTGAGCGCCCGGGCCGCCCGCGTTGAACGCCAGGTAGATCGCCACGGGCACGCTCATGCCGCCCAGCGCTGCCGCCGCGGGGATCGTCAGCCGTCGTCGCTCGCGTAGCTCGCCGAGGTCGAGCTCGCGCTTGGCCTCCAGCCCCACGACTAGGAAGAACAGCGTCATCAAGCCCTCGTTGACCCAATGGCGCAGATCCAGCGCGATGCCGTGGCCGCCGACCCGGACGAGCAGTTTCGTGCTCCACAGCGACTCATACGAGTGCGACCACGGAGAGTTCGCCCACACCAGTGCGATCAGCGCGCCCACCAGCAGCACGCTCGCACTGCCCGTCTCCGTGCCCAGGAAGTCGCGCACCGGGGCCGCCAGGCTACGCGCCCAGGCCGTCCGCCCCGCGTACGTCGAGTTGCCTCCCGGATCAGTGCTCAAGCGGCTTTCATCCTAGGCCGTCTGCTGGCGTTCGCCACCGCCGTGGAGTGCGCTGGTCGGGCGCGGTCGGTCAGGTGACGTCGCGGCGCGTGACCAGCGGCAGGCCGATCACGGCGAGCACCACCACCCACGCCACCAGCACCAGGCCGGCGGCGGTGGGGGAAAGGAGGTGTTCGGTGGTCAGGCCGATGAGACCGTCCTGAGCGCGGGTGGGGGTCAAGCGCCCCACCGAGGGGACGAGCCCGAACAGCAGGTTGTCGACGATGAAGCCCCACGCCAGCAGCGTGATCACGGCGCCAACCTGGTTGCGCAGGATTGCGCCGAGACCTACACCCATGGCGCCCCAAAGCGCGGTGCCGGCGAACGTTCCCAGCAGGAGCAGCGCCACGTCACCGCCTCCCAGCGAGAACGAGATCCCGCGGGCGTCGAGGATCACATAGCCGAGCAGGAACCCCAGACCCTCGCCGATGACGCCGAAGACTACGCCCGCGAGGAGGCCGGCGGCGAGCTTGGCGGCGAGTACCTGTGGGCGGCGGGGCGTGAACAGGAACGTCGGGCGGATCGTCCCGTAGCGGTACTCGCTCGTCACCAACAGCACTCCCGCGAGCGCCGAGAATAGCCCCGAGAGGTCGCCGATGCTGAGCAGCTGCCGCTGATCCTCGGTGCTCGAGATCGCGTTCGCGTGGCTCAGCAGTGCCGTCAACAGCGAGAACAGGAGGATCAGTGCCACCATCCCTAGCAGCAGGCCGAGCGTCGTGCGCGTAGAGCGCACCTTCAGCAGCTCTGCTCTGACTTGTGCGATCACGCCGGCGCCTCCGTGGTCAGCTCCAGGAAGATCTCCTCCAGCGAGGAGCCTTCCGTGGAGAGCTCGTGTAGCGGCACGCCCGCGGCGAAGGCGATGTCGCCGACGCGCTCGCTGCTCGTGCCATGCACCAGCAGGACGTGCTCATTGCTAGGGCTGGTTTGAAGTTGTTCGCGAGCCAATGCCTGCTGCAGCTGCGCGAGGTTAGGCGTGCGTACGCGAACCGAGCCGCCCACTCGCGCTGTCAGCTCTTTCAGCGAGGACTCCACCACGAGCTGCCCACGGCTGATGATCAGTACCTGATCCACCGTCTGGGCCACCTCCGCCAGCACGTGGCTTGAGATCAGCACCGTGCGTCCCTCTGAGGCAAACGCCCGCAGGAAGTCGCGCAGCCAGCGCACTCCCTCTGGGTCGAGGCCGTTGGCTGGCTCGTCCAGGATCAGCAGCTCCGGGTCGCCCAGCAGTGCTGCTGCCAAGCCCAAGCGCTGGCGCATGCCCAGCGAGTAGCCCTTGACCCGGCGCTTGGCCGCACTGGTCAGCTCGACCAGTCTCAGTACCTCATCAGCGCGCGAGTCCGGCACCTCGGCGGCCTGCCCCAGGGTGCGCAGATGATCGCGCCCGTTCCGGCCGGGATGGAAGTCGGTGGCCTCGAGCACCGCCCCGATCCGTAGCGCTGGATTTGCCAGCTCGGCGTAGTTGGCGTCGAACACACGTGCCCTACCGCTTGTCGGCGCCGCCAGGCCCAGCAGCATGCGCAGCGTCGTCGTCTTGCCCGCTCCGTTGGGGCCGAGGAAGCCGGTGATCGTGCCTGCCTCGAGCACAAACGACAGGTCCTGCACCGCCATGACCTCGCCGAAGCGCTTCGACAGCGACTCCGCGCGAACGACCGCCGTCACGCGCTCACCGCTTTGCCCGGCCGCGCTTTGCCCGACCGCAAAAATCGCTCATGCAAACAGAGTAGTTCACGCTTCGGCACCATCGTCAAGCGTCGCCAGGCGGTCTCTCACCGCACCGGGTTGGGCACCCAGCTTGGCGAGCAACTCCGCTGCCGGGTCCGGATCGCGCAGCTCGAGGATTCCCGCGAGCACGTGCTGGGGGCCGGGGTGGGAGTGGCCGCGACGCATGCTTCTGGAGGACTCGCTGAGCACCCGCTTC
>DATHLT010000140.1:0-6731 GCA_035487855.1 Solirubrobacteraceae bacterium | reverse complement strand
CCCGCGGTGAAATACACCGAGTCGACACCCGCAAGCGCCTGCCAATGCTCGCGGCCATCCTCACCGCGGGGATCGAGCCGCGGGCCAAAGGTCGTAATCGTGCGCTCGCCCGTTGCATCTAGCAGCGTCACCGCGCGGCGGCTTGGAGCATCGTCGAACGCCGCCAGCACGTCCACGCCGAGCTCGCGTAGACGCACCATCGCACGATGGCCGTAGTCATCCTCGCCAAGGGCCGTGATGAACACCGTCTCACCCGCCAACCGCGCGAGCTGGACCGCCGCCACCGCACCGCCACCGGCGGGCTCCTCAAATGGGTCGCTCGCATGCACTACCTCGCCCGCGCTCGGTACGTGCTGCACGTGCGCGAACTGCACCCACTCAACGTGGCCCACCACCGCCACCTTCGGCTGCTTCGAGAACACGCGCGGCAGTCTCACACACCGAGGACATAGGATGGCTGCGATGACGCCGCTGGTACTCATCGAGGAGCCTGCCCCGCACGTCGTGCAGCTAACGCTCAACCGGCCTGAGCAGCTCAACACGATGAACGCCGAGCTGTGCGAGGCGATGCACGAAGAGCTTCGCAGGATCGCCGCCGAGCGCTCCTGCCGCACGGTGATCCTCACGGGGGCCGGCCGCGGCTTCTGCGCGGGCGTCGACTTGCGCGGCTACGGCGCCGCGCCTGGGAACAACGGCAGCGACGAGCCGCGAGACCGGCTGGCCAACCAGGAGCACATGTCAAAGCTCGTACTTGGCCTGCGCGCCCTTCCGCAACCGGTCATCGCCGCCGTCAACGGCCCCGCTGCCGGGCTCGGGCTGGCGCTCAGCCTCGGCAGCGACATCCGCTACGCGTCCACCAACGCGGTGTTCCGCGCCGCGTTCATCAACATCGGCCTGTCCAACTGCGACATGGGCACAAGCTGGCTTCTTCCCCGTCTGATCGGCGTATCGCGTTCACACGAGCTGATGCTCACCGGACGGCGCTTCGACGCCGATGAGGCGCTACGCATCGGCCTCGTCGCCGACGTGCTCGAACCCGACGCGCTGCTCGCGCGCGCAGTGCAGGCCGCCGAGCAGATAGCAGCGCTCGCGCCATGGGGTGTACGCCTGACCAAGCGCGGCATGTGGAGCGCGCTGGAGATCCCCTCCCAGCAGGCAGCTGTCGAGTACGAGGACCGCCAGCAGATCATGGCCACGTTCAGCAAGGGCCTACCCGAGGCTGTCGGCGCGTTCCTCGAGAAGCGCCCCGCCAACTTCGAGGACTAGCGATCGCCCCAAGTCGACGTTGGGCAACCTCGACTGGCGATCGACAACCACGAGCGATGAGGAGAACCCACAACCATGAGTGACCTGTTCGACGTATCCGGCAAGACCGCCCTCGTCACCGGCGGCTCTCGCGGCATCGGCATGATGATCGCCCGCGGCCTCGTAGAAGGGGGAGCGCGCGTGATCGTCTCCTCGCGAAAGAGCGCCGACGTCGAAGCAGCCGCCCAGGAGCTGAGCTCGTCAGGTGACTGCCACGCGATCCCCGCAGACATATCCACCCAACAAGGCGCCCAAGAGCTCGCCGCCGCGACGCGAGAGCGCTTCCCCTCGCTCGACATCCTCGTCAACAACGCCGGCGCTGCCTGGGGCGCGCCGCTGGAGGAGTTCCCCGCATCCGGCTGGGAGAAGGTCCTGAGCACGAACGTCGAGGGCATCTTCCACCTCACCGTCGCGCTGCTGGGAGAGCTGCGTGCGGCCGCCAGCGTCGAGGACGCCGCGCGGGTCATCAATATCGGCTCTATCAACGGGCTACAGCCGCCGCCTGTCGAGAACTACAGCTATAGCGCCAGCAAGGCAGCCGTGCACATGCTTACCCGCCACCTCGCTAAGCGGTTGGCCTCCGACTACATCACTGTCAACGCGATCGCCCCCGGTCCGTTCCCGAGCAAAATGATGTCCTATGCGCTCGATGACCCGGAGATGCGTGAAGCGGTCGAAAGCGGTGTGCCGCTCGGGCGCGTCGGCCGCCCCGACGACGTCGCCGGCCTGACGCTGTTCCTCGCTTCGCGCGCAGGCGCGTACATGACCGGCACCGTCATCCCCCTCGATGGCGGCATCACCGGTTGCAGCTAGCGGTTTTCACCACTTGGCTTGACATAAACTCGCCCCCTTGGGAGTAAGGGAGACAAACGCGGCGCCCGCGCGGACGCGTCGGGTGTCCTCCGCGGGGGCGGTGCTGGCGGTCGCCGTGCTCGGCAGCTTCATGGCGTTTGTTGACGCCACGATCGTCAACATCGCCGTCCCCAACATCGCCCACGACTTCTCCGCTTCGCGACTGTCGGGCGTGTCGTGGGTACTCAACGCGTACAACATCGTGTTTGCCGCGTTCCTCGTCGGCGGCGGCCAGCTCGCCGATCTACTCGGACGACGCAAGGTGTTCTCGTTCGCGCTCGTCGCCTTCACCTTCGGCTCGACCCTGTGCGCGGTGGCGCCCTCGCTGGGCCTGCTGATCGCCGCGCGCGTGTTGCAGGCCGCCGGTTCGGCCATGCTCGTGCCCAGCTCGCTTGCGATCGTGCTCGAGGCCCATGACGAGCGCACCAGCGGCCACGCGGTCGCGTTGTGGTCAGCCGTGGCAGCGCTCGCCGCCGGCATCGGGCCGCCGCTCGGCGGCCTGCTGATCACCGCCTCCAGCTGGCGGCTCGTGTTCCTCGTCAACATCCCCGTGGGAGTGGTGGCGTTCGTGCTCGCCCAGCGTGTGCTGATCGAGAGCCGCGCCCCTGGACGCCGGCGCATGCCCGACCTGCTCGGCGGCGCCGTGCTCGCGCTTGCGATCGCATCGCTCGTGCTCGCCGTCGTCAAGGGCCAGGAATGGGGTTGGGGTAACGCCCGTGTGGTCGGCTCGTTTGCCGCTGCTGTCGCGCTCGGCGCCTACTTCCTGTTTCGCTCCAGCCGCCAGCGCAACCCCGTGCTCGATCTGTCGCTGCTACGCATCCGCTCGTTCGCCCTGTCCAACACCGTCACCCTCGTCATGGCCGGTGGCTTCTACGCATACACGCTCTGCAACGTGCTGTTCCTCACCGGCGTATGGCGTTACTCGATCCTCACCGCCGGGCTCGCGCTCACGCCCGGGCCACTGACAGCCATGGCGATCGCCGGCCCCGCCAGCCGTGTGGTCGAACGCGTTGACCACCGTCTCGTAGTGGTTCCCGGGGCACTCATCTGGGCGGGCGGCATGGCGTACTTCGCCACCACCCTCGGCGTTGGTCCCGACTTCCTCGGCGGCTGGCTGCCGGGGATGCTGATCCTCGGCGTGGGTGCCGGGCTCACCTTCCCCACGCTCAGCGCCGCCGCCGTCAGCTCTGTGCCCGGGCCGCGTTTCGCCGTTGCCACCTCACTCAACTCCGTCGCTCGCCAACTCGGCGCCGCGCTCGGCGTGGCCATGCTGATTGCCATCATCGGCACCCCCACGCCACTACAAGCGCTGCACGCGTTTGAGCACGGCTGGCTATTTGCCGGCAGCTGCTTTTTTATCGGGTCACTCGCGTGCGTCGCGCTCGTGGTGAAGGGCGCCGAGGGGGAGAGAAGCGGCGCGCGGCTCGGTGGCAACAATCGTGCGCAGAGTCGGTCAGGAGGAAGTGTCGAGGACGACCCGCTATCGGAGCCGAACGCCGTGGATTCGCTCCCGAGCCTCAGCGAGTCCGAAGGTGAGCGCGCGCAGGTCACACCGCAGACCGTTGCCCAGTTCCTGCTGCACGTCCCCGTGTTCGCCGCCCTGTCCGACTCCATGCGTGAGGAGATCGGGGCGCTGGCCTCCAACGTCAGCCTCGCTGCTCTGGAGTGGCTGTTCCGCGAAGGCGATAGCGCCGACGGTGTGTACGTGGTTCGTGTTGGGCACCTGGAGGTGCTCAGCGAGGAGGGCGAGCCTCAGCGGATCAACACGCTCACACGCGGCGCCGTGCTCGGCGAGCTTGCGCTATTGAGCGACTCGCCGCGCAGCGCATCAGTGCGCGCACTGCGAGACAGCGAGCTGTTGCGGATCGACCGTGACAGCTTCCATTCGTTGCTGCGCCGCGAGCCCGAGCTCGCGCTCAGCCTCACACGCGTGCTCAGCACACAGCTTCAAGCCAGCCGCGCCGCGCCCGTAGCACGACGCCCGCGGCCAGTGACAATTGCGCTGCGAGCGGTCGGCCCCAATATGCCTGTGCTGGAGATCGCCGACGAGCTCAGCCGCGCGATGTGCGCGTGGGGCAGCGTCGCCGTGCTCCACCCGGACCCCCAGCGCCACGCGCCCGGCGACAGCGGCGGCGGAGCTCAGGAAGGCGATCGGCACAGCGGCGATGTCGACGCCACTCGCGCCCAGGCGATTGCGCGCTTCGGCCCGCTCGTAGAGCGCTGTGAGCTCGACCACGACCACGTGATCATGGTGTGCGGCAGTGGCGAGACGACCAGTGCATGGGACGAGTTCTGCACTGCGCGGTCCGACCGTGTGCTGGTGCTCGTCGGCGGCAGCCGAGATGCGCTCCAAGCAGCGCCGAGCGACGGTCTCGCGGACAGCCGAAGCAGGGAGACCTACTGGACGGCAAGCTTCCGCGGAGCGGACCTCGTCGGCTACAACATTGAGCCTGGCTCGGGCAGCCTCGCCCGCTGGATCGACGTGCTCCAGCCTGCCAGCGTGTTCACCGTTCGGGCAGGCGAGGAGCGTCGCGGCGACTGTGCCCGTATGGCACGTCGGTTGGCAGGGCGCTCGGTGGGCGTGGTGCTCGCCGGCGGCGGCGCGCGCGCATTCGCTCATCTCGGCGCGCTGGAGGTACTGCTCGATGCGGGCCTACTCGTCGACCGCGTGGCCGGTGTGAGCATGGGTTCGTTCATCGGCGGCCTGCTCGCCACGGGACACGACAGCGCCGCGATGGACGCCTGCTGTTACGAGGAGTGGGTCAGGCGCAACCCCATCAACGATTACACCCTGCCGCGACACGCGCTGATAAAGGGGCACAAGGCGGAAGCCATGCTAGAGCGCGTGTTCGGCGACGGACGCGTAGAGGAGCTCACCCGCTCGTACTACTGCGCAAGCGTCAACCTGCGCAGCAACCAGCTTGTGATCGACCGCTCCGGCCTGCTCACCGACGCAATCGGCGCCAGCATGTCGCTGCCGCTGATCGGCCCGCCCATGCGCCGCGAGGATCGCCTGCTGGTTGACGGCTCGCTGCTGGACAACCTGCCCATCGCACCCATGAGCTCCAGCGGCGAGGGCCCAGTGCTCGCGATCGACATCAAGGGCGGGGAGGGGCACTCACACCGCGCGGAGGGCGTTGCGTCGAACAGCTCACCGGCGGCTGATCAAGTCACAGGTGTGCGCGTCGGAGCCGCTCGACCCATGGGCGCCGCTCACCACACAGGCGCCGCGCGACCGTCCCGCCCGCCACGGCTGCCGTCGCTGCCCGAGACGATGGCGCGAATCGCGCTGCTGTCGAGCGCCAACACGGACGAGGCTGCACGACGCCATGCGGATATGACGATCTCCGTGCGCGTCCCCGGCGTGGGGTTGCTGGAGTTTCACCAGATCGACGCCGCCCGGAAGGCGGGCAGGCTGGCAGCGATCGCAGCACTCCGGGACGCGCCTGCTTGGCTGAAGGGCGGGGGCGAGGATACAACCACCACGGTTGGTCAGCGGACCGTTGTGCGGGTTTGAGGGTCATTCGACCTCGGGCTGGAGATGGCCAGCAGCCAAGCTGAAGTATTTCCCAGATCCGTGATGCGCTAGGCTGATGCTCATGTCGCGCACCACCGTAGATGTAGACTTGGGCGCACTCGAGGCGGCTCGTGTCGAGCTCGGCACCGAGGGCGTAAGTGCCACCGTCAACGCGGCACTGCGCGAGGTGGGGCGACGACGGGCGCTAGCAGGGTTCGACGTCGTCCGCGATATCGACGGCACACCCACCGAGGTAGCGGCCAACCGCCAGGACCGACACCCTGAGCGCCAAGCGTAGGCCCAAGCCCGTCTTACTTGATCGCCCGGCCCTGTTCGACACGGGAGTCTGGACATGGGCGCGCGATCGGCGCTTCCCCAAACTCGCATCCTGGTTCAACGCACAGGTAACCAACGGCCTCGTTCTTGTGTGCGATGTAGTAGTTCTGGAGCTCGTTCGCTTGACACCCAACGAGTCACGCGCGCAGGAGGTGGCCGCCCGCCTGGGAGCCTTCGAGTCCGTCGAGATGGGTACAGAGCTCTGGCAGCGAGCTCGCGAACTGCAATCTCTACTGTCCGCCAACGGCGATCATCGCCGTGTGCCTCCAGTTGACCTCTTGATCGGCGCCGCTGCCGAGCGAGCCGCCGTGCCAGTTGTCCACTACGACCGTGACTACGAACGACTCGCTCGCGTTAGTGCCTTACAACATCACTGGCTCGTACCCGACGGGGTGCTGGCACCCGAATAAGAATGAGCGGGAGCTCAGGGTGCCTTCGCCAGGTATTTGTGACCGGTCTTCACCTCGATGTGGTGGTGGTTGACGAGGTTCGTCACCGCCACCTTGTCGCGCGTCACGCGAATCAGTGTCCCTTCGCATAGATCCTCCGTCAGCCACTCCGTACCCTGCACAGCACCCGCCGCGTAGTTGCCCTTCGTGGAGAAGCTCCCATGGGCATTGGCCCACAGTTTGCGCACCACGTGTTTGCCTGAGGCGTGCGACGCCGCGGCGCTAGCGCTCGCCTTGTGCGCGCGCTCACGCGCCGTCGGGCACACCGAGAA
>DATHLT010000139.1:0-8867 GCA_035487855.1 Solirubrobacteraceae bacterium | reverse complement strand
CTGTCTATGCGCGATGCCCGAGACGACGCTCTTGATCGCACCCGGCTGGTCGGGCAGCGTCGACGAGCACGGGACCATCCATCTACGCGACGCGACCATATGAGCACACTCGACCCGATCGAGCTGCGGATCGTGACGGGCGCGCTGCATGCGGCGTGCGATGAGATGGGCGTCGTGCTGATCCGCTCGGCGCACTCATCCAACATCAAGGAGCGCCGGGACGCGTCCACCGCGCTGTTCGATAGCGACGGCCAGATGATCATGCAGGCCGAGCACATCCCCGTCCACCTCGGCGCGATGCCGGCGGCCGTGGCGTCGGTGCTCGGCGAGCGCCACTCCCCCGGCGTCTCCTGGATCCTCAACGATCCATACGCGGGAGGCACCCATCTGCCCGACATCACCGTCATCACGCCCGCGTTCGACCACGCGAACTCCCAACTAATCGGCTTCGCGGCCAGCCGTGCGCATCACGCCGACGTGGGGGCATCCGTGCCAGGGTCGATGCCAGCCGACAGCCACACCCTGGCGCAGGAGGGCGTGGTGATCTCGCCCAGGCCCCTGAGCGATGAGGCGATCGAGTCGTTGGTGGCGCGGATGCGCCAACCGCAGGAGCGTCGGGCCGATCTGCGCGCGCAGCTGGCCGCCAACCGCACCGGCTGCCAACGTCTGGCGGGGATCGCCGAGCGGCTTGGCGCAGAAGGGCTGCGGGTAGCCACCGACGCGGTGCTCGACTACTCCGAGCGGCGCACGCGTGCCTGCCTGGCAGCGCTCCCAGACGGTGAGCTGCGTGCCGAGGACGTGCTCGAGGGCCAGGACGGCGACCTGCTGCTTTGCCTGCGCGCAGTGATCTATGGCGAGCGCGTACTGCTGGACTTCTCTGGCAGCGCGCTCCAACACGACGGCAACCTCAACTGCCCGCTGGCCGTCACCCACTCCGCGTGCCTGTTTGCCGTGCGCGTGCTGACCGACCCCGACATCCCCTCCACCGCCGGCGCGTACCGCCCGATCGAGGTGCTGGCACCGCTGGGCACGATCCTCAACGCCCGTCCCGGCGCAGCGGTGGCAGCGGGCAACGTGGAGACCTCATCGCGCGTAGCCGACCTCGTGCTCAGTGCGTTCGGGCGCGCGCAGGGACAGGGCACGATGAACAACCTCACGCTCGGCGCCGGCGCGAGCCCCACGTCGGGCGCGGCCGCGAACGACGCCGCGAGCGACGCCGGCTTCTCCTACTACGAGACGCTCGGCGGCGGCCAGGGCGCATGCGCGCACGCGGACGGACCGAGCGGCGTGCACGTGGCGATGAGCAACACGCTCAACACGCCGATCGAGGCACTCGAGCGGGAATTCCCGCTGCGGGTGATCGAATACGCGCTGCGCCGGGGCTCCGGCGGCGCAGGGCGCCATCGCGGCGGCGACGGCGTGGTGCGCGAGCTGGAAGCGCTCACAGAGATGACCTTCTCGCTGATTGCTGAGCGCCGTCGTCACGCCCCTCAGGGCGCCGCCGGCGGTGAGCCGGGCGCGCCCGGTGCGGATCTGCTAGATGGTCAGCCGCGGCGATCTAAGATCACCGGCACCCTGCACGCAGGCCAGCGGCTGCGCGTTGAAACCCCCGGCGGAGGAGGATTCGGACATGCCTGAGAACGAAAGCACCGCGCCCGCCGAGCACGGATCGCCAGCGACGCTCGGCTCTGTCGGCTTCCTCGGCCTCGGGATCATGGGCTCGCGGATGGCCGCGAACGTCGCTCGCGCCGGCTTCCCGCTGAACGTCTGGACCCACACCCCTGGCAAGGCCGACGCGTGGGCCGCTGAGCACCGCGCCACCGCGCTGTCCACCCCCGCCGAGGTGGCCGAGCACAGCGACGTAGTCGTGAGCATGGTCGTGGACGGCGAGCAGGTTGCCTCGGTGCTGCTCGGCGAGGACGGCGTTATCGAGGCCGCCCAACCCGGCCTTCTGTGCGTGGACATGTCCACGATCGGCCCCGCCGACACGCGCCGCATCGGTGCCGCGCTGGCCGAGCGCGCGGTGGGCATGCTCGACGCTCCCGTCACGGGATCTTCCCCCCGGGCCGAGGAGGGCTCGCTGACGATCATGGTCGGCGGAGATCAAGCGGGCTTCGAGCGCGTGCGTCCGCTGCTGGAGAGCATGGGCCGGCTGATCGCCTACGTGGGCGAGCTCGGACAGGGGCAGATGCTCAAGCTGATCAACAACTCCCTCGGCGCCGCCAACGCTGCCGCGATGGCCGAGGCGCTGCTGCTCGCGCACGCCACCGGGATCGACCTGGACGCGCTCGTGGAAGTGACGTCCGCCGGCTCGGGAGCGTCCGCTCAGCTTGCGCTCAAGTCGGGGCCGATGCGCGAGCACGACTACACCACGCTGTTCAAGACCGCGCACATGCTCAAGGACGTACGCCTGTGCCTCGAGGAGGCGCAGAAGGCGGGCGTGCCGTTCCCATCCGCCGGCCATGCAAGAGACGTGCTCGCCGCCACCATGGGCCGCGGCCACGCCGACGACGACTACGCGGCGATGATCGAGGCCGTGGAGGGGTTCGCGGGTCGGCGCCTGTAGCACGTCCGCAGCGCCACGTTCGCTAGGCCGCCAAAAAACCCCGCTATTTGCAGGGGATTTGGGATTTCGGCCCATGTTTCGTATGGTTAATGCATCGCGTCGTGTTTCCCTCTGGGCGACCTGCGCTGTTTATATCTGTCGTTCCCCTCACCCCGTTCTTTTCCTATGCCAATTGCTTTCAAAGAATGGGCTGTCACCGTCCGCGCGCTGGCGGAAGGCGAGCAGCTCCTAACCCTCCGCAAGGGCCTGCCGCCGGCTGCCAAGCCCTTCAAGCTCCCCCACGAGCGGTTCTTCCTGTACCCCACGTTCGATCACCAGCCCGGTGACCTCGTGCGCGAGTCTCACCAGCCGGAGCTGCGCCGCGCCCTCGAGGAGGGCGTTTGGAGCGATGGCGAGCCGCCGCTGCACACGTTCGTATCAGGCGCCCCTCTACAGCAGCCCGACCGCGTGCGCATCCGTGCGTGGGCGGAAGTCACCGATCACTTCACGATCGTCGACCCGCGCTGCGTGGACGCCCTCTCCCCCTTCTACGTGTGGACACCCGACTACGCCGAAAAGCGCCTCGGGTGGCGCGGACGCCAGCCGCTGCACGTGCTATTGCTGCGCACCTACCGCATCCCGCGGCCAGTCACAGTCAAGGTCAAGGACGAGTACACCGGGCCCAATCCCTGGATCGAGCTCGCACGCGAACTGCCCTTCGAGGGCACCCCCGTGCTCTCAGACGCCGAGTTCGATCGCGCTTCCGAGGAGATCAGGTCGATCACTTCAGAAGCAGCCGGCCAACCAGTCCTCGTCTAGACGGCCGCTAGCCGGCGCGAGGCTTTGTCCTCGGTCGCTCGCGTGCAAAGCACGCCACGCTCCCTGCGTCCGCGCCTCGCTTGGCTATCGACCGTCTAGACCCGCTTGGTTTCCTTCGACGCGTCCCGGAGATCTCAACGCTCCCATTTGAGCGCTTCGCGGGCGGCGTCGGCTCCTGACTCGGGGACCATGATCTCGCGTGGGCCGATCATTGGCGAGTAGCCGCCGATGGAGTTGCGCAGCACGCAGGGAATGCCCTCCTCGAGCAGCAGACCGGCGATGAACTCCGCTTCTGGTTGACCCTTGGCGAAAGCGACCTGCACGAGCGGCCCGTCGGCGTATTGAGGCTTGATCTTGCGCGCCTTGCGCTGACGCTCGCTCGCGTCTATCTCAGCCCCGGGGGTGTGCACCAGCGGCATGCCGCACGCCTCACAGAAGCGCTCGCTGGGCGCGTGCGCGCGCCCGCATTTGGGGCAGACGATCGACTCTTCCCCCATCAGCGCACCGCGAGCGGGACCTCCCTGACGGTGGCCCCGTCGATGAAATAGCAGCGGACGTCGGGCTGATCGCCGCCAAGCCCGATGATCACCCACTCGAGGCCCGGCCAGTTGGCCGCGAAGTTGATGTCCGTCTGTGAGGGATACGGGGCGGTGTGGGTGTGAGAGTGGTAGATAGCGCCCAGCTCCCAGCCGTGCTGGTCGAACTCGCCCAGCATCCCCAGAAGCTCCTTGCCGTCGATCTCAAAGCGCTTGGGTGAGGCGAAGATGTTGGTGGCGCGGCGAACCGCTACCGCGCTCGACGAGCGCTCAGATGCCTCGCCCGTGTAGGCGATCGTGCCGCAGCACTCGGCATCGAACTGATCGCGCGCGTGCGCGATCAGTTCGTCAAGCAGCTCTTGGCTGATCACCATCGCGAGCGCTCCTGCCGGCAGTGCCCGGCGCGCGCAGCGAGCGCGCTTACCACCACACGGTTGACTCGAGGTTCTCGATCTCGTCAACCGGCAGCGTGTAGATGCCGCTGGAGAGGTACTTCCAGCCATCGTCGGCGACGACGAACACGACGTTGCCCTCGTCCAGCTCGCCGGCGATCCGCACAGCGATGCTCGCGATCGCCCCACTGGAGACACCCGCGAACACACCCTCATCGTCGAGCAGCTTGCGCGTCCACACGATCGCGTCGCTGTTGGTCACGAAGATCTTGCGGTCCAGCAACGAGATGTCGATGATCGGTGGGATGAAGCCGTCGTCGAGCGAGCGCAGGCCCTGCACCGGCTCGCCCTGCATCGGCTCGGCAGCGACGATCTTCACAGCGTCGCCCAGCTCCTCCTTCAGCCGCCTGCCGTTGCCCATCAGCGTGCCCCCCGTGCCGAGGCCGGCAACGAACGCGGTGATCTCGTCGAGCTCTTCCAGGATCTCAAGCGCCGTGCCGTTGTAGTGGGCGTTGGGGTTGGCAAGGTTCCCGTACTGGTAGGGCATGTAGTAGGAGGAGTCTTCGGCGGCCATCTCTAGCGCCATCGCAACCGCGCCGTTGGAGCCCTGATCGCCGGGCGAGTACACGATCTCCGCGCCGTACATGTGCAGCAGCTGGGTGCGCTCTTTGGTGACGTTCTCCGGCATCACCACCTTCAGGCGATAGCCCTTACGCGAGCAGATCATCGCCAAAGAGATGCCCGTGTTGCCGGATGTCGGTTCGAGAATCGTCTGCCCGGGGCCGATCGCGCCCTTCTCCTCAGCGTCCTCGATCAGCGCACGGGCAACCCGGTCCTTGACCGATCCCGTCGGGTTGTGCGACTCGAGCTTGGCCCAGATCCGCACTCCTGGCTTGGGCGACAGGTTCGGCAGCTCGACCAGCGGCGTGTGCCCGATCGACTGCACGATGTCTCCGTACCGGCCCCCACAGGGCCTGTTCCTGAGCCGCTCCGTCGCCATTACTTCACGGAATATAGCGAGGTCCGAGAGGGACCGAGGCGCTTCGAATATTGATGGCTCCGCCAACGCTCAGCCGTCAGTTTGGCTATCCAGCCAGTCGCGCACTAATATTCAGCGCGGATGGCGGGCGCCCACAACAGCTTTGACTTCGACTGGCTGGTCATCGGCTCGGGCTTCGGCGGCAGCGTCTCGGCGCTACGGCTGAGCGAGAAGGGCTACTCGGTTGGCGTGCTGGAGTGCGGCAGGCGATTCGCAGACCACGAGTTTCCCAAGGCCACCGCCGACCTGAAGCGCTACTTCTGGAACCCGCGCCTGGGCATGAAGGGGATCTTCCGACTGACGACGTTCAAAGATGTCTCGGTTGTCTCCGGCTGCGGCGTCGGTGGCGGCAGCCTCGGCTATGCGAACACGCTGTATGTCCCCCCGGACGCGTTCTTCGAGGACCGTCAGTGGGCGGACATGACCGATTGGAGCAGTGCGCTCGCGCCGCATTACGCCGAAGCGCAGCGCATGCTGGGCGTCGTCGAAAACCCATACGAGGATCCAGCCGACCAGCTACTTCGTGAGCTTGGCGAGGAGCTGGGCGTCGGCGACACCTACAAACGCACACCCGTCGGCATCTTCTTCGGCGCCGAGGGCGAGGGGGGCAAGACCGTGCCGGACCCGTTCTTCGACGGCGAGGGACCGGAGCGGACGGGCTGTCGCCTGTGCGGACGTTGCATGGTCGGCTGCCCCCACGGCGCGAAGAACACGCTCGTGAAGAACTACCTGTATCTCGCGGAGAAGCGTGGCGCGCAGGTGACGCCGGAACGCACTGTCGTCGATATCCGCCCGCTGGGCGCGACCGACGGAAGCGATGGCTACGAAGTCGAAAGTGTCCGCTCGGGCGCGTGGCTACGCAAGGATCGTCGTGTGCAGCGCGCGCGTGGCGTGGTCGTCTCAGCGGGACCGTTGGGGACCAACCGGCTGCTGCAGCTGTGCCGCACCAAAGGCTCACTGCCGCGCATCTCCTCGCGCCTGGGCGAGCTGGTGCGCACGAACTCCGAGTCAATCCTTGCAGTGACCGTGCCGGAGGACTACCCGGACGATCTGATCAAACGCGTGGCAATCACCTCCTCGATCTATCCAGACCCGCACACCCACATCGAGACGGTCACCTACGGCGACGACGGCGACTCGATGCACCGCCTGAACACGCTGCTGGTGGGCGACGGCACGCGCGCGACGCGCCCGCTGAAGCTCCTCGGGCAGATCCTGCTGCACCCCAAGCGCCTCGCGCAGGTGATGTTCCCCAAACACTGGTCGCGGCGCACGATCATCATCCTGGTGATGCAGACGCTCGACAACGCGATCTCATTGCGCCCTCACAAAGGCCCGTTTGGAACGTTCTGGCTGAGGACCGAACAGGACCCCGAGAGACCGATGCCCACGTTCATCCCGATCGCCAACCAGGCCGCCGAATGGTTTGCCAAGCGCACCGGCGGCATCGCCCAGAGCGCTGTCAGCGAGGCGCTGTTCAACATCCCCACCACCGCACACATTCTCGGCGGCGCCGTGATCGCTGCGGACCCCGAGCGGGGCGTCGTAGACGCCCACCAGCGCGTGTTCGGCTACGAGAACCTGCTCGTGTGCGACGGCTCGGCCGTGCCGGCGAATGTTGGTGTGAATCCCTCGCTGACGATTACCGCGCTGGCTGAGCATGCGATGAGCCATGTTCCCAGGGTTAACGCTGGCACGAGCGCCGCCTACGCCGAGCCAGCTGAGAGCACGATCGCCGCCTCGTAACAGCCATCTCGGCTGCCGTGCTGAGAAGGCGCTCGACATCCGGCGCGGTCCCCTTCGCGTGCGCACTGCTCTATTCGCCCCAGCGGGAGACCACTGGCTCAGGCGCCCACTTCGGCCAGGTGGCTGCCCCGATTGGCAGTCCCCCGAAGAACTCCGCGATCTTGACTGGACCAGAGGCCCACGAGTTGTCATACACAACGGCCCTGTCCGCCAGCGAGATAGCGTGAGCAACGAGTCGCCACAACCGGTGGTAGCGCTCACGAATCTTGTGCTCCGGTACGTCGTGCCCGCCCGCGTGCACACGGTATGCAACGCGCCTGACCGCCAGCTCCTCTGGCACGAGCATCACATGGAGGACAACGTGATAGCGCGCCTCTTGCGCAGAACGAATTAGGTCGAGCTTCGACGGATGGGAGAAAACGGTCTCGGCGATAAACGACCGGCCGCTGGCGATGAGGTGTGCGCGAGTCTCAGCAGCTACCTGAGCGGCCTCGTAGGCGTGCGCATCGGAGTCGGCGGGCCACCTGGCCTTGGCGATTTCGTCCGCGTTGACATACACATAGCCCGGCAGCTCAAGCGCGAGAAACTCTTCGACGAACGTGGTCTTGCCCGAGCCATTCGGTCCAATGACCACATGCAGCTGCTTCAAACGGACGCGCTCGTTCCGTCAGGCCGATACTCCGTCAGTTCGCCTTGCTCGTTCAGCGCCACGGTCGTGACCCCGCGCGCGGCAAGGACCACGCCGAGGTTTGTCGTTCGCAGACGCGTGTCTAGCCGGGACTGCACCTCAGAATCGAACACGATTCCCTCATCATCGGAGAGATGCTCGACTGGGAGAACTCCTGCCAAAGCCGCTTCTACCCGATGCCTGGAAGCTGTCTGTCGCGCGCAAACCGACTTCCCCACGCGCGCCCAGTGCTCGAGCTGCTGCTTGGCTGAACGATTCTCCTTGGCAGCCTCAACGACTGCGCTGTCGAATAGGTCGGATGCAACTCGCGTTGGCCGGTCGGCGGTGGCAGCCATGAGAAACTCCTTTGTAGAAGACTGCTACGCAGCGTAGCATAATGATACGGGGCTCCCTCGCGGGCGGCTTCGCTCGACCCTCATCAACCACGTAGGCACGCAGAGCGTCCTCGACCAACTGGCTCTCGCTGCGAAGCAGCTATGGCGCCCGCTCACCTTCAGCACCCCGCTCGGTCAATGCAGCGAGATCTTCCAGGTCGACAGGCCTGGCGCTAGCCGGCAGTCAGCGATGCCGTCACCCCCGCGAATGGCCAGCGTCAAGAGGACTGCGACCTACCGGTACCGCTGCCACCCTCGAGACGAGCCCACCGCTCTGCAGGCGAAGCCGGACCGCGCCCCGCAGTGAGACAAGCGCGTTGAGCACGCCGTAGCGATTGGCGCGAAGGCTTGCCGCCGTCCGCCAGGCGCCACCGGCATGTCGCTCACGTTGGAGCAGCACTGCCTGACGCGGATGCATCAGCAACGCCCACACACGCACGGTCTTGGCGCTCACACGTAGAGGATCGAATGGAAAACTGAAGCCCTGCAGGAACGTCTTTGGCTGGGCGCTTTCGGGGTTGCCTGCGGTGCCGGCGCTGTAGAGGCCGGCGGATCGCGGATATTCGACGATGCCACCGGTGGGCGTCTCGGCGCGCACACCCGGATATGGGTCGACCAGGAACTGCCATGCAACGAGGCTCACGCCGGCCACCCACAGCCGGTGTAGCGCCCGCGACACCCACTGCGCCTGCAAAGCAGGCGGCACCCCATGCGGCGTCTGTGGCGCG
>DATHLT010000138.1:0-17865 GCA_035487855.1 Solirubrobacteraceae bacterium | reverse complement strand
CTGTGATTGAACCTGCGCCTTTACTCGCCGAGCATTTCACCGTTCCGCCGAGGGACGGGGTTTCAAGCTTGGCTTCGCCGGTTGCGGTGGTGTAACCGCGACCGCCGACCTTTTCGAAGTGGCCCTTGTGGGGCTTTGACGATTTTGTGGTGCAGGCGTTGGTTGTGTATTCACCCTTCTTCTGGGCGACACAAGCTTCGACCGATTTCAATTCGAAGTGACCCTTGTGCGGCTTGGCTGATTTCGTGGCACAGGTCGACGTCGTGTATTCGCCCTTCTTCATCGCGGCGCAGTACTTGTACGACGCCGCGGATGCGCTCGAGGCGGCCATCGCGCTAAAGGCGATCACAGCCAACGCAGCCATAACGCAGAGCCCCATGATCCTAGTGCGTTTCATCTGTTCACTGCTCCTTTTCCCTCTAGGAATAAATCGACCGACCCCGAGAATCCCCTCTTCGGACACAGCTGCCCCAAAAGCCGGTCGTAGCCGCTAGCCGTAGCTCCTGCCAACAGTCCCCTACGGTTGACCTTGCCAGAAAACATCAACTGAGTCAAGGTCAAGCCCAAACAGCATCGCCTCGCCACGCGGTTCACTCCCAGATGGAAGCCCGAACCCTCCTGTAGGCAAGGGCAATCCGCACCCCTCAGCGACGCTTGACATCATGTCGCGTCGAACGTACCACATTGCCTGACGTGCCGTCAACCCTCCCTCAGCAGTCAAGCCCCCGCTCCCTCGGAGCCGGGCCGCCCGCAGCTCAGCTCGTGCGACGAACGACCACAGTGCGGTCGGCCTCAGCGACGATCTCCCAGCCCGGAGTCCCCGCACCGCGAAACCAGCGAGTGACGACCGCTGTGGGACCCGGCAGGCCGCGACCGCCCGGCTGTCCGTCGCGCGCGTCGTGGAACACGACCCGGCCACCCACGGCCACGAACGGGCTCCACGCGGACCAGTCGCGCTCACATCCCTGCTCGGAATGGTCGCCGTCGATGAACACGACGTCCACTTGGGCGTGCCAGCCCACCGCCACGTCTTGGGAGAGCGCCACGTGCCAGCGTACGCTCGGCCCGTCGCGGCCGCGGCGGGCGACGGCACGAGCGAGGGTGCGTCGGGTGGCCCACTCTGTCGCCCCCCAGCCACCGGGCAACGCGTCGGCGTGCGCCCCGTATGGGTCGATCAGATGAAGCTCCGCGCCGCCGCCGAGCACCTCCACGAGCGCACGCGCCGAAGCGCCCTCGTAAACGCCTATCTCGACCACCCGCCGGGCATCGCCAGCGGCGTCGAGCAGCATTCTTGCGTCCTCGCTTGAATGCATCGTACGTGGCGGGATCAGGCCCAGCCCGAGGGCCAACGCGCGCAGGCGAACGTCGTCACGCACCGGCGCAGGCGTCAAGCTACGTAGCCCTTGGGGCAGGATCGCCATTGGCGGGCAGCCTATGCCAAGCGCCAACGCCACCCCGTTCCCCGCATGCTGCTGGCCTAACTAACCTCCGCCTGAGCGCCGCAGGGCAAGCGAGGCAAGGACGCAAGGAGAGCGTGGCGTGCGCTAGCACGCGAGCGACTGAGGACGCAGCATCGCGCCGCCATGCGACGCTCAGGCGCGCACCTCACAAGCCTCAAACTGCTGAGACCTGCTCCTCCTCGGCCACTCGGAACGAGGATCCGCAGCCGCAGGCGGCAACGACATTCGGGTTGTTGACCTTGAAGCCCGCACCCTGCAGGCTCTCCTCGTAGTCGATCGTGGAGCCACGAACGAACTGCAAGCTCTCGCCGTCCACCAGCAGCTTCAGGCCATGGCTCTCGAACACGACGTCGCTCTCGCGCTGCTCATCGAAGGCCAGCTGATACTGAAAGCCCGAGCAACCGCCACCGCGGACACCCACGCGAAGTCCCGCCACGCTGACATCAGCCTGCTGCGAGGCGAGAAACTCGTGCACCTTCTCGGCGCCCTTGTCAGTGATCTCAATCATCGCTACCGCTCCTGTGGCTAGCTCCAAGACTTTCCAAAGTATAGCGGTAGTTCGGGGGCGCGCTCGACGGGCGCCTAGACCTTCTACTCTCTTGAGTACATGCCCTCCGCAGAGGACATAAAGCAGCGCATCGAGGTCGCCATCCCAGGTGCGCACGCGGACGTCGAGGACTACACCGGCGGCGGCGATCACTTCCGCGCCACGGTTACCGCCACCACGTTCGACGGCCTTAGCCGCGTCCAGCAGCACCGTCTCGTCTACGAGGTCTTTGGAGCGGAGATCGGCGGAGCGATCCACGCACTCGCGCTGAAGACACAGGTCCCATCGAAGATCAATACCCTCTGATACCCAGGAGCGCTAAATGTCCACCAGCCAGTTCGAACCGCTTCCCATGTCCACCGCCGAGCCGGCCTCCGCGCCGCCGGCCGAGGGAGAGTCAAACCCGATTCGCGACGCGATCGCACAGGCCATCGCCGAGCACAAGGTGATCCTGTTCATGAAGGGCACCCCCGAGGCACCGGCTTGTGGCTTCTCGGCCCGTACGGTCGCCGCCCTGCAAGCGCTCGATACCCCATTTGCCGCTGTCGATGTGCTGCCCGACCCGCGCATTCGCCAGGAGCTCGCCGCAATCTCCGACTGGCCGACAATCCCTCAGCTGTTCGTAGACGGTGAGCTGCTGGGGGGCTGCGACATCGTGACCGAGATGTACGAGTCGGGGGAGCTCGCCCAGGCGTTGGTGTAGCGTCCCGCGCCGCATGCCTGCAGTCGCGGTCGCCACCGATAGCACTCACTACCTCCCGCGCGGGCTCGCCGACGCGGAAGATGTCCACCAGGTCAGCCTGTATGTGGGCTGGCAGGGGCAGCCCGAGCGCGAGCTGGAGATGAACGGCTTCGAGGCGTTCTACGAGCGCTTGCGCGAAGACCGTGAACTGCCCAGCACCTCACAGCCGTCAATCGGAGACTTCCTGGCCGTGTGGGAGCCGCTGCTCGAGGACGGCCGCGACATCGTCTCCATCCACCTCGCGGGCGGCATCTCCGGTACCTGCGAGGCTGCCCGCCAGGCACACGCGCTGCTGGCCGAGCGCGGCCTCGGCGAGCGCGTGGCAGTAGTCGACGGCGAAACGGCCTGCGGCGGGATGGGCCTTCTGGTGCTCGCCGCCTGCGCCGCAGCGCGCTCAGGCGCAGACAAAGACGCCGTCGTCGCGCGCGTACGCGAAGCGCGCTCCGCGCTACGTATTTGGTTCTGTCTCGACACGCTCGAGTACCTCAAGCGCGGCGGCCGCATCGGCAAAGCACAGGCATGGCTCGGCGGCACGCTCAGGATCAAGCCGATCCTCTCGCTCGAGTACGAGATTGTGCCCGTCGAGCGCGTGCGTACCGCCGGCCGCGCCTTCGAGCGTATGGTCGCCTACGCGCGGGACCTCCACACCAGTGGCGCCGACGGATGGGTCGTGCAGCATATTCAGGCAACCGAGCAGTCGCAGAGGCTGATCGAACGCTGCCGCGAGATCTTCGACTCCGAACCCGTGTTCACCTCAGAGGTCGGTCCCGTGATCGGCACCTACACAGGCCCCGGCCTGATCGGCGTAGGCGCCGTTCCCCGCGCGCTGCTGGCCTAACCTCGCGATCAGGCGCGGCGACGGCGGCGGCGGCGGCGCAACATGCGTGCGCCAAGCATCAGCCCTACAACCGCTGCGCCGACTGTGATTTCCGTGCGGTGACGCTCCACGTGAGCGCGCCAGTCCGTCAGACGCGTCACCTCGCCGCGCAACTGCGCCACCGAGACTGCCAGCTCCGCCCGATTGGCCTCGATCGAGCTGCGAATTTCCGCCGGCGTACGCTGCGCCATCAGCTATCGCCTCCCGCTGCTGCCACCGGCGCCACCGTGTCGCGCAGGCCATCGGCAGCGTTGGTCGCATCTGCGCTCACTGCCTCGCGAATCTTGCGGGCCTCATCGATCGCCATGCTGGGTACCGGTGGCGAGCTTTTTTTGACGACTTTTGCGGCGATCAGCCCCGCGACGACGCCCAGCAGCACAAGGATCGCCGCCATCGCGAAGAAGCCCCAGAAGTAGGCGAAATCGCCCACCGGCAGGTAGAAGTACAGCAACCACGCGCACCCCACCAGCACGAACACCAGCGCCGTCAGGAAGAACACCCCCGCGGCGACCCCAACGATCGCGCCCTTGGCGAGCTTGGTGGCCTTTTCGCTCACCTCCGCCTTCGCCAGCTCGATCTCCTCGCGTACGAGCAACGTCGCCCGGTCGGAGATCTCCGCGATCGCCGTCGCGATGTTCTGCGGCTGGTCCGTGCGCTGGGCGCCGTCCGGCCGCTCGCCCGGCGGCGGTGGGTACGCCTCGCTCACTCCGGCGGCTCCTCACCGAATACGCGCCTCCATACGGTTGCGGCAGCGCGGGTGGCAACCACACTCGCCAGCGCGCTCACACCCATCATCAGCCCCTGCCACATCAGTCGCTTGACCATCTCGTTCTCCATGATCGCGTCAGTCTATTGCTCGCCGGGGTCGTGCTCCCGCGCGACGGATCGAGTGAGCCGATCGATGAGCGTCATGCGGGCGCTCACCCGATGCTCGCACGAGGCGCCTGATCGGCCTCCAGGCCGCCACAGACGGTTTCCACCACGAGCCACTTGGCCCGCTCGAAGTAGTCCTCGTCCTGGGGCAGCAGCCCGAAGATCCAGCCTGTGAGCAGCTGCTCGATCGCGCCGTAGAAGGCCATCGCGGCAAAGCGCGCGTCGATCTCGTCCTTGAACACTCCCCGCTGCTGAGCCTTGGTGATCATCCCGCCGATCAGCTCGTATGCCTCGCGGATCGTCGCGATGTGCGTATTGCCGAACGAGTTGGCAGCGCGCGTGACCTCCACGATGATCACCTTCATCAGGTCCGGATCGTGGCGGTAGCTATCAATGATGAACGACGCGATCGCGAGCAGCTTCTCGCGCACGGGGATCGTGTCGTCGTCCACCTCCCGGATCAGCTGCAGCATCACCTGCCAGCGCTCCAGGAACAGCGTGTCCAGAATCTCGTCCTTGGAGGCGAAGTAGTGGTAGACGAGGCCGTAAGCGACCCCCGCCTCGTCTGCGATGTCAGACACCCTGCACGCATGAAAGCCCTGGCGAGCAAACACCCGTACCGCCGCATCCAAGATCAGACGGCGCTTTTCTGGCGCGACCTTGCTGCGGGCCGTTGGCGGTCGCGAGGCGCTCATACGGCAACGGCCTGCAGTATTGACGGCCAGCGATACGCCTGCGGCCGGCGGTTGGCCAGCGAGGGTAGGCGCGCGCGAATCTCCAACTGGCGCGCGAGGTCCAGCTCCGCGACGATGTGACAGGGGCTGTCGGGCGCCTGCGCCAGGACCACGCCCCACGGGTCCACGATCATCGAGCGCCCGCCCGAATGCTGGCCGGCGGGATGCTCGCCCACCTGGTTGGCCGCGATTACGAATGTCTGGTTCTCGATCGCGCGTGCCCGTACGAGCACTTCCCAGTGCTCACGCGTCGTGGTCAACGTGAACGCCGCCGGCAACGCCACCACGCGCGCTCCTTGCACAGCCAAGATCCGGTAGAGCTCGGGGAAGCGCAGGTCGTAGCAGATCGACATACCCAGCTCGACGCCGTCCGCTGTCTGCGAGAGAACGATCTCCTCGCCCGGCTGCTCGAGCTCGGACTCGCGGTACACGTGACCGTCGACTTCTACGTCGAACATGTGCACCTTGCGGTACACCGCACGAATGTCGCCGTATCGGTCGACGTGCACGGATGTGTTTGCGAGCTTCGCCTGTCCGGGGACGCACTCCAGGATCGAACCCGCTACGAGGTCCACACCGAGCTCCCGTGCGATCGCACGCGCCCACTGAATTGCCGAGCCGTCGAGCGCCTGTGCAGCCAAGCGCAGATCCTGCTCTGAGCCCATGGCCGTCCACTTCTCCGGCAGCACGATCAACTGTGCACCGTCGGCCGCTGCGGCGCGCGTCAGCCGATCGGCGACAGCCATGTTCGCGACCTGATCGGCAGTGGAGTTGAGCTGAACCGCCGCGACCCTCACGAGCGCATCTCCCACCGCGGGCGACGTCCCCGCGGATCGCGCCATAGCCACACAGCAGAATAGATTGACTGGTCAGTCAATATCGCGAAAGCATAACGCCCCACGCGAAACCAGATGGTGTCATCCACAGCCGCCGGGGCGTGCAATCAGCTATCTCAGCCGGGCTCGACCGCGCGGTGGCGGCGCAATGCCGCCAGCAGCAGCTTCGAGTGCATCGCGCCGATCAGCTCTCGTAGCGGCTCTGTGCCGGCCGCCACCATTTCCATCGCACGCTCGACCTCAACCTCGCCTGCCAGCCGTCCGAGCAGCGCACGCACCTCCTCATCCACCAGCGGCTCCAGCGCCTTGCGGTAGCGCAACGTGTCGTACACCGTGAACCCCAACGCCTCCTCGTAGCCACCCGCGCGGAAGCTGGCGATCGCCTCGATGATCTTCACATCGTCGCGGTCATATCCGCGTTGGTTGGGGGTGAGCACGCCAATCTCCGCCAAGCGCTCGAGCACATTGCGCGGCACGCCGTAGCGCTCGAGCACAGCCCGCCGCGACACACGGCTGTTGTCATCTGTGCTCGCAAGCGCCCGCTCGAGAATGCGATCCTCCAGCTCGATCAGCGCCAGCACCCGTCCCGGATCGTCCTCCAGTGCGCCCTTGATCACGCGCAGCGGCATGAACCGCTCCTCCTGCAGACGCTTGATCAGCTCGATCCGCTCCACGTACTCCGGCGGGTAGTAGGCCATGTTGCGCGACGTCCTGACGATGTCATGGCCGTCGCCCAGCAGCCCTTCGCGCAGGTAGTAGCGGATCGTCCCCGGGCTGACGCCAGAGCGCTCGGCCAGCTCGCTCATCTTCAACAGCTCGCCGCGCGAGGATGAGTCGCCGGCGAGCGATGCGGCAGCGCTCATCGGCTAGCGCCCGCGCTCATGCGCGAAAGACAGCGCCTGCGTTGGCTTCCGCCGCACCTGCCACGGCACCGCTGCTCAATAGCTCGGCTACCTGCTCGGGCGAGTAGTCGGCGGCGAGCAGCACTTCTTCGGTGTGCTCGCCCAGTGCCGGCCCCGGCAGCCGCGCGTGCTCACCCGGCGTGCGTGTGAGCTTCACCGGAATCCCCAGCTGACGAACGGGCTGCTGCGCGCCGGGCTGATCGAGCTCGACCACCATCTCCCGCTCGCGCACCAGCTCCGATGACAGCGCCTCGTCGAGCTCCAGCACCGGCTCGAGACAGCAGTCGTGCTTGCGGGCAAACGCCTCCCATTCCTCGCGCGTGCGTCCCTTGAAGATCTCCTGCACCTGTACGTGCGCCTCCGAGCCCGGGCGCTCGAACTGCATCGCGATCAGCTCCTCGCGCTCGACGCCGCGACACCACGCCTGCCAGAACTTCGGCTCCAGCGCCCCCAACGTCACCCAGCCATCCGCGCACTCATACGGGCGATAACAGATCAAAGACCCCGCCAAAGGCAGATCGCCGCGGCGCGGAACGGTACCATCGGCGAAGTACGCAGCTGCCACCATCGCCAGCCACGACAGCGCACCGTCGGCCATCGAAGCGTCCACAAGCTGCCCCTCACCCGAACCCGGCGAGCGCGCTGAACCGTCGCGCTCGCGTAGCGCCGCCATGATCCCGAACGCCGCCATCAACGCGCCACCACCCAGGTCTGCGACCTGCCCGGCTGCCTGTACAGGCTCCCCCCCGCGCTCGCCGGTCAGCCCTAGCAGGCCGATCAGACCCAGGTAGTTCATGTCGTGGCCCGACGCATCCCGTTTGGGACCGGTCTGCCCGTAGCCTGAGATCGCGCAGTAAACGATTCCCGGGTTCTCCTCGCGCATGCGCTCATAGCCAACGCCCAGCCGATCCAACACACCCGGGCGAAATGACTCCAGCACCACGTCCGCGTCGCGCACCAGCGCCAGCAGCGCCTCACGCCCACCGTCGCTCTTCAGGTCCAGGCGAATCGAGCGCTTGTTGCGATTCAGCGAGAGGAACAGCGCCGACTTAGCGCTGTCATGCGTGCCCTCGTAATAAGGGGGCGACCAGCGGATGTAGTCGCCCATGCCCGTATCCTCCACCTTCACCACATCCGCGCCGAAGTCCGCCAGCAGCAGCGAGCAGAAGCCGCCCGGCAGAAGCCGCGACAAGTCAAGTACGCGGATGCCCTCCAGCGGGAGGCTCATCGCTGCGGAACAGCCAGCATCGCGCGGGCCTCCTGCACGGTCGCCGGGCGCCGGCCCATGTCCTCGGTCATCTGCCGCGCCTTCGCGATCAGCTCGCCGTTGGACTTCGCCATCTCGCCGTTCGGCAGGTACAGGTTGTCCTCCAAGCCGACGCGGATCGAGCCACCCAGCGTCAGCGCCGCCGACACCAGCATCCACTGGTCGCGCGAGATCCCAATCACACCCCAGTGCGAACCCTCGGGAATGTTGTCCGCCATCGCCGCCAGATTGCGGGCCGTCGGGGGAATCCCGCCGACAACGCCCATCACGCAGTCCACGTGCAGGGGGGTTTTCAGCACACCCATGTCGATCAGCGGCGCCAGGCTGCCCACGTGGCCCACGTCGAAGCACTCGTGCTCCGGTTTGATGCCCAGCTCGTTCATCGCCCCCAGCAGCTCAATGATCTCGCTGAACGGGTTCTCGAACACCATGTTGAACACAAACTGCTTTTTCGACTTCGAGTACTTCGCGTAGTTCATCGAGCCCATGTTCAGCGCCGCCACCTCCGGGCGGCATGCCCTGAGGTACTCGATGCGCTTTGCCACCGGCACACCGATCGTTCCTGTCGAGTAGTTGATGATCGCCGCGTCCCCTACCTCCGCGCGGATCGCATCCGTGATCGCCTGGAAGTCCTCGATCTCATACGAGGGTGTCCCATCCGGTTTACGCGCGTGGATGTGAATGTGCACACCACCCTCATCTACAATCCGCCGCGCCTCTGCCGCGTACTCCTCAGGGGTGTAAGGAATCGCTGGGCACTGCGCGCGGTTGGCGATCGCACCCGAGATCGAGCAGGTGATTACGACGGGGTGGTCAAGACTCATACAGGTACGACTCCTTGCCGCTTCCACGGCCGCTCGATCTTCTTGTTGGCGGCCATCTCCAGGCCGCGGCAGATCGTCTCGCGTGTCTCGCGTGGGTCGATCACGTCGTCGATCACGTCGTTTGCAGCAGCGCCGTACACGTCGAAGATCTTGCGGAAGCCCTCGATCAGCTCTGCCTTCTTCGCCGCCGGGTCCTCCGCCGCGTCCACCTGTTTGCGAAACGCGATCTCCACCACGCCCTCTGCGCCCATCACACTGATCTCGGCGCTCGGCCAGGCGACGATCAGGTCGGGCTCATATGCACGGCCGTTCATCACGTAGTAGCCCGCGCCGTATGCCTTGCGCGTGATCACAGTGATCTTCGGTACCGTCGCGTTTGCCACCGCGTACAGCATCTTGGCACCGTGACGGATGATGCCTTCCGCCTCCACCTTCGTGCCCACCATGAAGCCGGGCACGTCCTGGATGAACACCAGCGGAATCGCGAACGCGTTGCACAGATTCACAAAACGGGCGGCCTTGTCGGCGGAGTCGTTGTCGAGGATGCCGCCCAGATGCTTGGGCTGGTTGGCCACGATCCCCACCGAGCGCCCGCCGAAGCGCGCGAAGCAGGTGATGATCGTCTTTGCCCACTGGCCCTTGATGTCGAAGTACTCGCCGTCGTCCACGATCTTGCGGATCACCTCGTACATGTCATACGGCTGGCGGTTGGAGTCGGGGAGCACGTCCAGCAGCTCATCCTCGCGCCTGTCGATCGGGTCCGCGCTCGCCCTGATTGGAGCCGGCTCTTCGCAGTTGCGCGGCATGAACGACAGGTACTGCTTGATCCGCTCGATGCAATCCTCGTCGCTCGCAACCTCTAGGTCGCCGACGCCCGACTTGCGGCAGTGCACGCGCGAGCCGCCGAGTTCCTCCTGGGTGACGTCCTCGCCGATCGCCGCGCGCACCAGGTGCGGGCCCGCCAGCGCCATCGAGCCGCGGCCCTTGACCATCGGTACGAAGTCGGCCAGACCGGGGATGTACGCGGTACCAGCTGCACACGGTCCCATCAGCGCCGCCACCTGCGGGATCACGCCGCTCATCACCACCTCCTCGCGGAACAGGTGCCCCGAGCCGGCGAACATCGCGCCCGCTGCCTCCTGCACCCGTGCGCCGGCCGAGTCCAGCAGCCATACGAACGGCATCCGCTTCGTCAGCGCCAACTCGCGCAGGCGCGTGACCTTCAGCTCGCCCGTCATGCCCATCGAGCCGGCCATCACCGTGAAGTCGTACGCCGCCACCGCTGTCAGACGCCCATCGATCTTGCCGTAGCCGGTGACCACCCCGTCCGCGGGGGCGTCCACCCCATCCATCGCCCGCTGCGAGAAGTGCGGTTTGCCGTGGATGCCCAGCTCCACGAACGTGCCCTCGTCGATCAGCAGCGCGATCCGCTCGCGCGCGGTCAGCTTTTCGCGCTCGTGCTGCGCCGCGATCTTCTCCTCGCCGCCGCCCAGCTTGATCCGCGCGCGGCGCTCGGCCAGGTCCTCGACCAGGGGGCGCAAAAGCGAGGTGGTCTGGGTCTCGGTCGTGCCCATCAACGTCCTTTCCAGACGGGGTCGCGTTTCTCGAAGAAGGCGCCGACGCCCTCGACGATGTCCTCGGTCGACTGGGCAATCGTCAGCTGCGCGCGCAGGTAGTCCAGGGCGTCGTCGAGCGGCATATCCAGCTGGCGGCGCATCGCTTCCTTGCCGAGACGCATGATCACGGGCGACTTGCCGGCGAGTTTGCCGGCCCAGTCGGCAACCGTCGCGTCGAGCTCGGCGTCGGGGACGACGCGGTTGACGATCCCTGCTTCGAGCGCCTGCTCGGCACTCCAGCGCTCGCCCAGCAGCAACAGCTCGTTGGCCTTCTTGCGGGGGACGTTGCGGTAGATGAGAGCCATGATCATGAAGGGGAAGGCGCCGATGTTGATCTCGGGAGTGCCGAACGAGGCGGTCTCGCCGGCGACGATCAGATCGCAGGCCAGCGCGATGCCGAGGGCTCCTGCGAGGACGTGGCCGCCGGCGGCGCAGATCGTGGGCTTGCCAAGTTCGCCGATCAGCTTAAAGAAGCCTACGAAGCGCTCGCCGCCGAAGTGCTTGTGGACGAGCGCCATTTCCGCCGCGAAGCCGCCGAGGTTGGCGCCCGATGAGAAGGTCCGCTCGTGCGATGAACGCAGGACGATGCAGCGCACCTGATCCTCGTCGCGCGCCCGCTGGAAGGACTCGATCAAACCACCGAGCAGCTCAGGCGAGAGCGCGTTGCGCGTGTCGGGGTCGTTGAGCGTGATCGTCGCGACGCCGCGCTCATCTACGCTGTAGAAGACCTTCGCGGTGGACACGGGGGCATCCTAGCCCGAAACCTCGCCCGGGTGGAAAGTGAGCAGTCCTACTACTCACTTCTCAGCAATGCCGTCCGATCCAAGTGTTGGAATCTCCGACATGAATCCGCCCTTCGCCGTCAGGACCTGGCACTACCTGCGTCTCACGATGGTCGCACTTGTGCTCGGCCTCATTGCCGCGGTGCTCTATGAGCATGCTCAGACGCATTGCTTCCAGACCTCGATCAGCGCGTACTGGTACACGCCTGCGCGCGGCTACTTCGTCGCCATGCTCCTCGGCATGTCGGTGTGCATGGTCTGCTTGCGCGGCAGCACCGAGGCCGAGGACATCATGCTCAACTTTGCGGGCATGCTCGCGCCTGTCGTCGCCTTCGCGTCGACGCCGCCCGAAGCAGGAATGCCCGCGTGCGCGCAGATGGCAAGCGCCGTCCGAGAACGTTCCGCCGACATCGCAAACAACGCAACCGCGATGTTCGCGCTCGGCGGTGCCGCGATCCTGATTGCGACCGTGCTGACCGTCGCAGGCGGGAAAACACCGAACCGGGCGGTGCTTGCCGCCGCGATCGGCGGCGTCGTGCTGTGGCTCGCGGCGCTGCTCGTCTTCGTGCTCGCGCGTGATGCCTTCGAAGATGACGCGCACATCACCGCGGCGCCCACGATGTTCCTGTGCATCGTGGCCGTCGTCTGTGTCAACGCATGGCGCTCGCAGCCACAGCGACACCCAGTGAACTTTCGCAACGCTTACGTGGCGATCGCGGTTGGCATGCTAGCGACGATCATTACCACGGCGGCGTCCGCCCTCAGCGGCGGCTTCTCGCATCTGACGATCTGGACCGAGGTCGCCCTGATCGGGCTGTTCGCTCTCTTCTGGACGTTGCAGACGATCGAGCTCTGGAAGCCCGGGTTGCGACCCCGCGAACCACTAATCGCAGAAAGTAGCTAGCGCTACTGTTTACTTTCGCGCCGACGTGCGGTAGCCTCGCGCGGGCACCCGACCCCGAGGAGATCTCGCCATGGCCGCCACCGCCGAGAGCGTCGTAAAGCCGGACTTCAAGAGCCAGCGCAAGCACTTCATCTTCACCGACGAGCACGAACAGCTGCGTGAGTCGATCCACAACTTCGCCGTCAAAGAGCTGGCGCCCCACGCTGAGGAGTGGGAGGAGACGACGTTCCCCGACTCGGTGTTCGCGCGCATGGGCGAGTTGGGCTTCCTCGGCCTGGACAAGCCCGAGCAGTACGGCGGCCAGGGCGGCGACTACTACACGAGCCTGGTGCTGGCGGAGGAGATCACCAACGCGAACTCCGGCGGCCTGGCGATGGGCGTCGCGGTGCACACGGACATGGCGATGCCGCCGATCCTCGCGTTTGGCTCAGAGGAGCAGAAGCAGGAGTGGGTGGTGCCTGCGATCAAGGGCGAGAAGATCCTGTGCCTGGGCATCACCGAGCCGGACGCCGGCTCAGACGTGAAAGGGATCAAGACACGCGCGGTCAAGGACGGCGATGACTACATCATCAACGGCTCTAAGACGTACATCACCAACGGTCACCGCGCCGACGTGATCGTGCTCGTGACGAAGACTGACTCGGACGCCGGCTACGACGGCTTCACGCTGTTCCTCGTGCCTATGGACGCTCCTGGCGTGATCCGCGAGAAGCGCCTGGAGAAGCTCGGCATGCACGCCTCGGACACAGCGCTGCTCGCCTTCCAGGACGTGCGTGTCCCCTCGACCGCTGTGCTCGGCCAGGTGGGCAAGGGCTTCTACCACATCATGTGGGAGCTCCAGGGCGAGCGCCTGATTGGCGCCGCCGGCATGGTGGCAGGCGCGCAGAAGTGCTTTGAACGGACGCTTCAGTACGCCCACGAGCGCAAGGCGTTCGGCCGCGAAATCGGCAAGTTCCAGGTGATCCGCCACAAGTTCGCGGAGATGGCCACCAAAATCGAGTCGGCGCGGCAAATGACCTACATCACGGCCTGGCGCTTCAACAACGGCGAGTACCCGGTGCGCGAGATCTCGATGTCCAAGCTCCACGCTTCGCGCGTGCTGTGCGAAGTTGCCGACGAATGCATCCAGATCCACGGCGGCGCGGGCTACATGAAGGAGTACGGCATCGAGCGTGTGTGGCGTGACGCCCGCCTGAACCGCATCGGTGCGGGCACGGACGAGATCATGCTCGATGTCATCGGGCGCTCGTACGGGCTGTAGGGCTCTCCCCGAGCGTCATAGCGACCGCATGCTCGATCGTGAGCTAGGGTCAGGGCTCGACGTAGGAGACGTCCACTCCCATCGCCTCGTAAGCCTCCCGCGCGCGGCGGTCGGCACTGAGAAGTGTCGCACCGTGCTCACGCGCCGTTGCTGCGATCAGCGCGTCGTAGAGCGCGCCACCGCGCAAGCCTGCATCGACTGCGCGGGTAAGACACGCGCGTTGAGCATCGGCGTCGAGTACGAGCCACGCATCCGGGAAGTCCTGATCGAGCGCGTCGCGCACCGTCACTGGGGTCATCCGGAGCCCTTCGGGCATTCGGCTGAGCACCGATGCAGTCTCGAACCCAACGTGAGAGATCAGCCGCGGCGAGCGGCCCGCCAGTGCGGCCAGGCATTGCTCGTGCCCCTCATACGAAGGCGCGAGCGCTGGAATCAGCACGCTGGTGTCGGGCGCTATCAACGGCGCGAGCGTTCGATCGCTTCGTTGACCATCTTGGTCGTCATCGAAGGCACGGGCTCGTCGGGAACGATCACCGTGAAACCATTCCGCACCTCCAGATGCGCCTTTATGTACGGCACCGTCAACTCCAACGCACCGTTCACAGCCGTCAGCTCCAACTCCGTGGCGCCCGCTATGCCGAGCTCATCCCGCATCGGCTTGGGGATCACGATGCGGCCCACCCCATCGATGGCAACACGCATACCATCAGATTACCAATTGTTTCCCGCCTCGATCCATTGAGCACTCCCACACCCCCCTTCACCGACGAGCACGACGAGCTGAGACAGTCAGCCCGCGGCTTCATCGAACGCGAGCTGGCCCCCCACGCGCGCCAGTGGGAGGAGGATCGCTGGTTCCCCAACGAGGTCTTTCCCAAGCTGGCCGCGCAGGGCCTTTTGGGGCTGAAGTACCCGGAGTCCTACGGCGGGCAGGGCGGTGACTACCTGCACGAGGCGGTGCTGGTCGAGGAGCTGGCTCGTACCGGCTCAGGTGGCACCGCTGCGGGCATCGGCGCCCATATCAACATCGCCACGCCACCGATCTTCAAGTTCGGCACTGAGGATCAGAAGCAACGCTACCTCGTGCCTGCCATCGCCGGAGAGAAGATCGGCGCGCTCGGGATCACCGAGCCGGGCGCCGGCTCCGACGTGGCCGCTTTGACCACCCGCGCCGAGCGCGCCGACGATGGCTTCATTGTAAACGGCGAGAAGACGTACATCACCAACGGCGTGCGCGCCGACTTCATCGTCACCGCCGTCAAGACGACGCCCGAGGGCGGCCACGGCGGCATCTCGTTCCTGATCATCGAGCGCGGCGAGGGCGTGGAATCCGCCGCGCTGCACAAGCTCGGCTGGCACGCCTCCGACACGGCCACCATCTCCCTGCAAGACGTGTTCGTGCCCGAGCAGAACCTGCTGGGCGAGCTCAACGGCGGCTTCAAGCTAATCATGGCCAACTTCCAGTGGGAGCGGCTGGCGATGGCGCTCGGCGCAGTCGGCGCGATGACGCTCGCGTGGGAGCGCACTGCCGAGTTTGCTAAGCAGCGCAATGCCTTCGGTAAGCCCCTCTCCGGCCACCAGGTGATCCGCCACAAGCTCGCCGACATGGCCACCTCGGTCTACACCTGCCGCTGCGTCACCTACGACGCCCTGCGCCGGTTCGTCGCTGGAGAGGAACCGCTGAAGGAGGTCACGATGGCAAAGCTCCTGACCCAGCGCGCCTCGTTTGAGCTGATGGACGAGTGCCTGCAGATCCATGGCGGCGCCGGCTACATGAAGGAGTACTGGGTCGAGCGCGCCGCCCGCGACTCGCGCCTGGGCCCCATCGGCGGCGGCAGCGACGAGATCATGCGCGAGATCCTCGGGCGCGTGTTGGGTCTTTAGGCGCTCACCGCGCTGCCCGGGGCGGCGCGTGTCGGCTGGCGCGCGAGCGGCCCGGCGACTGGCTAAAGCAGGCGCGCACGACGAACGATTTCGAACACATGTCCAGAGCCGTCTTGCAGGGCTCAATTATCTGCGCGGCGTGTCCGATAGGGGCGCATGGCCCCTCTACGCCTTGGTCGCGTTGCCGCGCTCATTGTCCTCTGTTGTGCTGCTTTCGCCACCAACGCGTCAGCTCTGGCTGCGCATGGCCGCCACCACTCGCCTGCGTACGGCGCCGCGCACCACGCCTGCCAGAACATGGGCCTGAGGCCAACGAGCACGAACCTCAAGCTAATCCGCGTAGCCACCCTATGCCTGATCAACCGTGAACGGACGATGCGCGGCGAGCGCCCGCTGCGACCGAACCGCCGCCTGCGCCGCGCAGCCCAGGCTCACAGCCAGAGCATGGCCTTCGGCGACTACTTTGAGCACGTTGGCCCAAGCGGCCAAACGCCGCTCGCGCGCATGCGCTCCGTCGGCTACATCTCTAGCTCGCGGGTGGGCTTCCAAGTGGGCGAGAACATCGCCTGGGGCACGCTCGGCCTCTCCACGCCGCGTGCGATCGTCGCCTCGTGGATGGCCTCGCCCGGACATCGCGCGAACATTCTCGATCCCCATTACAGGGAAACAGGCATCGGGGTGTCGCCGCACCCGATCAGCTCGCGCGCGCATGGCCAGGCAGGAGCCATCTACACGCAGGACTTCGGCGTGATCACGCGCGGCTGAGCCGAGTCGCACGCTCGATCTGCGCACCACGTGGGGTCAATCGCCAGGCGTTGGCGCCACCACTTAGCGGTCCCGCGCCGTGATTCTCGATCAGAGTCAGC
The DNA here is from genome assembly GCA_035487855.1 of Solirubrobacteraceae bacterium. Classification (GTDB taxonomy): domain Bacteria; phylum Actinomycetota; class Thermoleophilia; order Solirubrobacterales; family Solirubrobacteraceae; genus Palsa-744. The sequence goes on along the minus strand of DATHLT010000138.1, from coordinate 1,490 downwards.
CGGGCAAGGCGGTTCAAGAGCTTTGAGATCTGCCCCTGATCGACGATCCCCGAGTCTGCAGCGACCTCGCGGTTGCTGATCCCCGGGCGCTCCGCGAGCGTCGCCAGAACCCGGATGGTGCGATAGGTCATACGGATGTTCAACCCCTCGAGCGGATCCCTGTGGCAGACGGACCCGATAATGGGCTTCAGGCGTGCCGGCTCGATGAGCGGCCTGGCAAGCTCACGGCTTGCAGCCGTGGCACCCAAGTAGGGAAGCACGATGATGCTCATCAGGGGCCCCAGAAGGTCGCTCAGCGGTGGCTCATCATCGCTCTGAGCAAGCACCCGAGGGTGTAGCACCGCGAGCACTCCCCCAACGACACCCTCCGCCGTCACTGACGGCGGCTGGCGAACGCTCGTCCTTTCCATGCGCCCTCGATCCACCACCTGTGCGAGCTCCTCGAGAACCTGCGCCCGACGCAGGCGCACCCTCTCGCTCGCCACGAGCGTCTCACCGATACACAGCTTTGCGAGCGCCGGCTCTTCTTCGATAAGCGTGAGGAGCCTAGCGAGACCGGCACGGACCCCCCCACGCCACCTTGGAGCCTGCCCGTAGGCCGCCTGCAACGCCAGCCGAGCCTCCGTGAGCGCCTGCTCGAAGGCAGCAAGGAAGCAATCCTCGCGGTCGCTGAATAGCTCGTAGAAGGTCTTGCGAGAAACCCTTGCTCGAGTCGTCACCTGTGCAACTGTCAGGTCCGCGTAGCCGACCTCGTGCACCGTGTCGATCGCTGCGGCCAGCACACGTTGCCGCTGGATCTCGCTTATCTCGACCCTCTGCGGGCGAGCTCGGGACGAGCGTAAAGCCGGCGGACTGTCCTTGTGGCGCACAGCCTTCGGCGCGGGCAATTCACGTGTCATCTGTGCAGTACGCGCGGCAAGCGCAAGCACCTGGGCGCCGTGGTCTCGCAAACGACCAAGCCACCCCTATCCCCCGCAGTCCGATACGAGCACGTGCGGCTGGACGGCTACTGTGGAGGCGGCCGGAACATAGCCGCAACGCTTCACACGACACTTGGTATAGAGACTCCCCAACCAACGAGGCCCACTCCTCGACCATTTGCGCCCGCCATGCCACCTCGGCCGCGGTGCTTGAGTCGGTCGGCTGTTTGTCGTGGGGAGTGGACAATTGCGGGACGGGTTCGACGCTAATCCGTCAGGGCTGGTCTAGAAGTAGACGCGTATGTTTGTAGCTTAGTTGCCCCTTCGTGCCAGCCCGCGAGATTCACACCGAATTAGCGCACGTGAAACTCTGCGTCTGCACCGCTGTCCTGCTTCGCCGATCCTCCACGCTTCACCTAATGCTTACGCCTCGGTCGGCAGCCTTCGACGGCAACTCTCACATTTGATTTCACGCGGGCATTGTCTTGAGCGGTAATCGCCGTCAACATGATCAGAGGCTTCTTCGTGCAGAGACTCGAGCTGGCTGCAAGGATCGAAGCTCTCCCCTCG
>DATHLT010000137.1:0-4576 GCA_035487855.1 Solirubrobacteraceae bacterium | reverse complement strand
CGATTCGCTGGTCTACCGGTACAACCCGCGGGCCAGCCCGGCCGGGGTGCGCGGCGCGGAAGGCACCTTCTCGGCGCTCGTTCTGGTACGTCGAGGCGCTCGCCCGCGCCGGGCGCTTGGACGAGGCGCGGCTGGCGTTCGAGAAGATGCTCACCTACGCCAACCACCTCGGCCTGTACTCAGAGCAGATCGGGGCCAGCGGCGAGCTACTAGGAAACTTTCCCCAGGCGTTCACCCACCTGGCGCTGATCAGCGCCGCGATCAGGCTAGACATGGAACTCCAAACGGAGCGCCCCTCCCAAACCAAACCACACGCGACCTAGCCGCAGACCTCCCGTCACCCAAAGACTCCAAGCAAGAAAGGACATCATGGAGCAGCCATCTCACGGCGACGTTCGGCGCGGCTCGTTAAAGCTAGTCGCAGTCGCTCTCGGCGATGCTAGTTTCCGTCCAATGAGCCGAACGAACGACAACACTGAGATCACGGCCCTGCTAGCGGGCATCCCGCAGCGCGCAGACGCGCTGGGCCAACCGGCGGCCCCGGTCACACTTGCGTACTTCGCCGACCTGCAATGCCCTTACTGCCGGGACTTCTCGCTCGAGGTGCTGCCGTCGATCATCGAGCGGTGGGTACGTTCGGGCAAACTGCGTATCGAGTCTCACGCCCTGCAGGCGGCGACGCAGGATCCGGCGGTGTTCATGGCCCAGCAGGTCGCGGCGCTGGCGGCGGGCAGGCAGGAGCGAGCCTGGCACTTCACCGAGATCTTCTATGCGCAGCAGGGAGATGAGAACTCGGGCTACGTCACCGACGCGTACCTCCACGGCATCGCGAGTCAGGTCACGGGCCTCGACCTCGCGCGCTGGGGCAACGACCGACGCGACCCGGAGCTTGCCAACGAGATCGCCGGCGATGCCCGGACGGCAGAGAGCGCCGGACTCACGGGAACCCCATCTTTTTTGATCGGCGGGAGCGGGGTCAGTATGAGCGGGTTCTCGCGCACCGATCCGAGATCGTTCGACCTGGCCATCGAGGAGCTTCTGAACGAGGCGACACGACATCCGCAGTGACAGCACATGGACGCGCTCGCGTGCTCGCGGACGACCCCCTGAGCTCAGATCAGTCGGTAGCCGATCCCCCACTCGTTGATGACCCAGCGTTCACCGGCGGCGCCGAGCTTGCGGCGTAGGCGACTGGCGTGACTGTCGAGCGTCCGTGTGTTGCCGGTCGAGCGATATCCCCACACGCCTTTTAGTAGCTCGTGTTTGTGGAACACCCTTCGCGGGTCACTTGCGAGGAACAGCAGCAGCTCGTACTCCTGACGGCGCAGCTCCAGGTGTTTGCCTGCGAGGCTCACCGCATGGGCGGCAGTGTCGATCGTCAACGGGCCGATCTGGAGTGGCCCGGTTTGCCGGGTGCTGCCGCCGGCTCGGCGTAGTAGCGCGCGGACGCGCGCTCGCAGCTCCAGGTAACGGGCGGGGCGGGCGAGGAAGTCATCTGCGCCTGCCTCAAACGCTCGCAGCATGTCGGACTCTGTTGTGCGCGAGCTGAGAACGATCACCGGAAGATTCTGTGGCCATGCTTCCGCGTGGGGAACCTGGATTGTTTCCAGCAGGTCGAGGGTGCCCCTCGGCGAGCCGAGTTCTCCGAGCACGACCAAGCGGGGCGGGCGAGCGCCTGCCATTGCCTCGGCATGACTGGCGGTGCGGGCAAGCTCTGCTGGATGGCCGTCGGCGGCGAGCTGTTCGACGAGCGCCCGTCCGAAGTCCGCATCGACCTCGATGACGAGAATCGGCTCGCGGCCCGTGCTCACCGCTGGACTCCTCTCGGGCCAGCTCGTCGCGGGCCGGCTGACCGTGGCGCCTGGTGAACTCATGTCGCGATCACCCCTGGCGTCCTGCTGCGCCCCGGCTGATGCAGTTCGGAGCGGAAGGCGGTCGGTGGCACGCCGTAGAGACAGCGGAACGCATGGGCGAAGTGGGATGGGTGGCGGTAGCCGACCTGTCGCGCTATCTCGCACACCTGGATCGTGGGTTGGGAGAGCAGCTCGGCGGCGGCTGCCATCCGTCGCGCCTGGAGATCCGCTCGGAGAGTGCTTTCGCTGAACTGAGCGAAGGCGCGCTGTAGCTGGCGAGGGGAACTCGCAAGCAACTTGGCGACCGACTCGATCGTCAGGGATGTGCGGTAGTGGCGCATGATGACCACCCGCGCGAGCACGTACAGCCGGCGGCGCTCGCGGAAGGTATGGGGACGCATACCTCCCAGCGAGCGGTCACTCGCCAGCCTCGCTCGCGCCCGGCGCACGTTCGCGGCAGGCGGCACTCCGTCCAGACGGAAGTGCAGCTTGAGAAGCTGGCGCACCCGCTCGCGCTTGACGGAGAACCGTTCACCGATTTCGTCCAGGGTCAGTCCCTCGACGGCGCGCAGACGGAACATCTCGCGCTCGCGGGCGGTCTGGATGTGCCCGCCGTGGCCGGAGAACGGTGTCTGACCGTGGCGGTGAAGCTCGCAGATCAGCTCGTACAGCTCCACTCCGCTGCTGAGCTCGGGGCGGCAGAGCAGCTCGCCGGTACGGTGCCCGGCGAGCTGCTCGACCTCGTGGATGCCGACCTTGGCCAGGCTGGGGAGGACAGCCTGGCTCAAGGCCAGTTCGGTGACACGCATGGCTGACCCCGCGTCAGAGCGTCATGAGTTCGTCGAGGCGCTGCGCAACCTCCGAGGGGATCGCGCGCCCGCCACGACGTTCGATGAGACCGGCACCGTCAAGCCGGTTCAGCGCGTCGGCGATTGCGAGCCGCTTCTTCTTCTTCGCGCCGAACGCCTCGTAGGTCTGCTGCTCGGTGATCGGCCCTTGCCCATCGGCGCTGCGCACGAGCAGACCTTCAAGGACTGCTCGGTCCCAATGGCGCTCCTCGGCCTCACCGGGGCTTGGGACACCGCCGCCGTGGTTGATCTCGTGGAAGCGCACGACAGGGCGCGATGCGACGGCGAGGTCGTTCCAACGGTGGATGAGTCTTGAGGTGCGCAGTCGCCGGAGGCTGTCGCGGACATCGCCGGGGGTGCTGATGGTGCGGGCGATCTTGTCTTCGGCCCACGGCCGCTGCCTCTCGAGATCGACCATGAGGTCGAGCACGGCCCGGTCAATGCAGGCGTGCTCCTCCAACCCGTCTGGGGTACGGTATTTGGGCATGGGAGGTTCCTTCTCCTGTGTCACGGCGCCGGGGCAGTTAGAGCTGTCGCCGGCGCCAAAATGTGCAGTTGTGGACCAACCGTACAAAGCCTGTGCAGCGTTGTGTCGGTGTGACGCGAAGCTGATACAGAGCGCGTCAAAGATGTAACGGTCGGGCTGGTTGGGCGGCTACTTCGGGGCCCACTCGGGCGGCGGCGCACCTGGCTTCCATGCCTTGGTGACGCCGCCGCCCTGCCGGCTAAGGAGTTGGGAGTAGTCGGCGAGCTGGTTCTGGAAGGCGAGCTCGTCGCGGGGTCCTGGCCGGCGTCGTCCAGTTCTGCTCGCCATACCGCGAGCGCGCACAGCGTCTCGGTCTGCGAGTCGTCTTTCCACCATTTGTCTTTGAGCGCTTCGAGCTGGGTGGAGTAGCGGCCGTGCAGCGCGACGACCGCACCCCACATCTGCTGGCGCCAGGCGGCGTCGCCGCCGTAGGGCTCAAGCCACGGCGCTCGCTCGCTGCCGTTGCCGCCGACAAGCGTCGGCACAGGGCGCAGCGGGCGGACCTTGCCCTCCTTGGCGGCGAGCGCGACGCCGCCCGAGACGATCTGTGCGGCGAGCGTGGAGGGTGGCGTGTCGGCCCCGGCGGCGAGCTCGCGTAGCTGCTGGGCTACGGGGTCGGGTAGGACGATCTGTATTCGTTGGCTCATCGTGTTCGCTCCTGTGCTGGTGGGTTGACGATGCGATTGAGGGTGCGAACGATCCCCGGTATCCGGCTGGTGCGGCTGGGCGCGATCGAGCAGTGAAAGTGCGTGCCGTAGTCGCGGTCTGGGAGCTCGGGGTGCGCGAGCGATGGGGTCTGCGCGTGGCTTCAGCGCATGTTCTCGGCGAGGCGCTGGATGCGGTTGGTGTCGTGCCCTTCGACGCCGAGATCCTCGCGGGAGACGAACCAGTCGGTGCCCTGACGGGCGCGGGACGCCTCGACGTAGGCGGGCTCCTTGCTGGTCTGCCAGCCTCCGGTCACGACGAGGGTGCGGGTGACGGTCGCGCCCTGCGCCCGGTGGATGTGCTGCGCGTAGCCGAGGCGAACACGGCCGAGATCGTCCCCGGCCAATGTTCGTTTGCGGCCTGTCACGTCGAACTCGATCAGCACCTCCCCGGCGGAAGTGACGTCGAGGACTTCGCCGCGGCTGCCGTTCTCGATGCGCTCGACGCCTGGCTCGTGGTGCTGGTCGATCATCGCTACCCGGTCGCCCTGGCGGATGCCGTAGTGGACGCCGGGCACGGGGACTTCGAGTTCACCGAGTTCGCCGCGCTCTGCGCGGAAGTGCTGGGCGCGGGCGTTGAGGCGGTGGATCTCCTGGTTTGAGGCGTCGGAGATCAGCGCGACCTCGCTCGGGTCGTGCGTCTCG
>DATHLT010000136.1:0-41175 GCA_035487855.1 Solirubrobacteraceae bacterium | reverse complement strand
GATCGTCCGTCCCGCCGACGATGCGACGAACGGCGAAATCGTCGTCGCCCTGATCGGTGAGGAGGCGACCGTCAAGCGCTTCTTCCGCGAGCCCGACCACATTCGCCTGCAGCCTGAGAACGACACGATGGAGCCGATCCGCAGCAAGGAGGTCAAGGTGCTCGGGCGCGTGGTCGGACTGCTCAGGAGGGTCTGAGCGGCGAGGCGCGCGTTCGTCGTTCGTGGTCGTCGCTCCCCACGTCTTCACAGGGCCGCCCGCACGCGCTAGGTTGACTGGGCAGATCAGGCAGCCGCGGAGGCGATGAGCCTTCGAGGAAAGTCCGGACATCAAAGGGCAGGGTGGTCGAGATATCGACCCGGGGAAACCCGCGGGAAAGTGCCACAGAAACAAACCGCCGATGGGGCCGTCCCACGTGAACGGCCCACAGGCAAGGGTGAAATGGTGCGGTAAGAGCGCACCAGCGTCGCGGTGACGCGGCGGCTGGGCAAACCCCACCCGATGCAAGGCCAAACAGGACCGTTTGCAGGTACCCGCCGAGGTCCAGGTAGGCCGCTCAGATGGATGGCTGCTCAACGACAGAATCCGGCTTATCGATCCGCTAAGGAAAAGCCCCGCTCCGGCGGGGTTTTTCTATGGGGCGAGCGAGATTCTGAGCCCGGTTCGTATACTTGCGCGGCCCTCGCCTGGCTTGGGGCCAACTGTCAACACCCACGAAGGGGGTTCCGATGAGCAAGCTGGTCGCTCGACTTGGCATACCCGTGCTCAGCGTCCTCGTGCTCGCCGCATGCGGCTCCAGCACGAACACCACGAGTACTACGACCGTGACGACCACAGCCACATCGGCGTCCAGCGGCGCAAACGCGGCGGTTGCGGCTGAAGTCCCGGCGGCGATCAAATCGAAAGGCACGCTGAACGTAGCGACGGAAGCGCAGTACGCCCCCAACGAGTTCATCGCGTCCGACGGCCACACGGTCGTGGGGATGGACGCCGACCTGATGCACGCCCTGGGAGCGGTCATGGGCCTGAAGGTCAACATGATCAACTCCAACTTCGAAACGATCATCCCTGGCCTGGCGGCCGGTAGGTATGACGTGGGTGCGTCCTCGTTCACGGACACCAAGGAACGCGAGAAAACAGTCGACTTCGTCGACTACTTCAGTGCGGGAATCTCCTTCTATGCCAAGAGCTCAGCCAACCCTGGGATCTCAACGGTGGCTGACCTTTGCGGCAAGACAGTTGCTGTCGAGAAGGGAACGGTTGAGCAGGAAGAAGCAGAAGCCCAGGACAAGAAGTGCGGCAAAGCAGGCAAGAAGTCAGTGACTGTGCTGATTTTCACCGGACAGAACGCGGTCAACTTGGCGGTCTCGGGCGGACGCGCGGAAGTGGGTATGGCTGACTCGCCGGTTGTCGCCTATCAGGTCAAACTCTCCAACGGCGCCTTCAAGGTAGTCGGTAAAAGCTATGAATTCGCACCGTATGGCCTCGCGATACCGAAGACGAGCGGCATGACCAAACCGATCCTTGCCGCTATGAAAGTGATCATCGCGAACGGCACCTACCACTCGATCCTTGCCAAGTGGGGTCTTCTGGAAGGGGCGATCACGACGCCGGCGATCAACGGGGCGCAGAGCTAAGAGCCAGCTGGTGCCCTCACATGAGGACACCAATGCGACCGGGCGGCCCGAGGATATAAGGGCCGTCCCGGTTCGCCGGCCGGGACGGTGGATCGCGGCGGCGATCGTCCTAGTGGTCGCCGCCTCGCTGGTCCGCTCGGTCGTTACCACTTCGGGGTTCCAGTGGAGTGTGGTCGGGGAATACCTGTTCGACCACCGCATCCTCGAAGGCCTCGTGGTGACGATCGAGCTGACTGTGATCGCGATGGCGATCGGGATCCTGCTGGGCGTGATCCTCGCGGTGATGCGGTTGTCGCCGAATCCGCTGATCTCGCGCGCGAGCTGGCTGTACATCTTCGCTTTCCGTGGCACGCCTGTGCTTGTGCAGCTGCTGTTCTGGTACAACATCGCGGCGCTGTACCCGAAGCTATCGCTCGGGGTACCATTCGGCCCAGCGTTCGTTCACCCAGACGCGAACACGCTTGTCACCGCATTTCGGGCAGGCATCCTTGGCTTGGGTCTGAACGAGGGCGCCTACATGGCAGAGATCGTAAGAGCGGGGATCATCTCGGTCGACGACGGCCAAACCGACGCGGCCCAGTCATTGGGGATGACTCGCGTGCAGACCCTCAGGCGGATTGTGTTGCCCCAGGCGATGCGTGTGATCATTCCGCCGACAGGCAATGAGACGATCTCGATGCTGAAGACGACCTCGCTGGCGAGCGTGATCACGGTGACCGAGCTGCTGTATGCGGCGCAACTGATCTACTCGGTCAACTTCAAGCCGATTCCGCTATTGATCACCGTGAGCATCTGGTACCTGGTGTGCACGAGCGTGCTGTACGTCGGCCAGCATTACCTCGAGCGCTATTACGGGCGAGGTGCTTCACGCGAGCTGGGGCCAACTGCGCTGACGCGCTGGCGAGCAGCGATGCTCTCACCGAAACACGAATGGTCATGAGCGCCGCGATGGTTAACGCTGAAGCCGTGCACAAGCGCTTCGGCCGCGTGGAGGTGTTGAAGGGGATCACCCTCCAGGTGCAGCCCGGCGAGGTGATGTGCCTGCTCGGACCATCGGGATCTGGCAAGTCGACGTTCCTGCGCTGCATCAACCATCTGGAGAAAATTCACTCGGGTCGACTGTGGGTGGATGGTGAGCTGGTCGGCTATCGCCAGGTGGGGGAGAAACTGCACGAGTTGCGCGAGTCAGAGGTCGCGCGTAAGCGTGCCGCGATCGGCATGGTCTTCCAGCGTTTCAACCTCTTCCCACACATGACTGCGCTGGAGAACGTCACCTGTGCGCCGGTCCGGGTGAAGGGGACGCAGCGTCAACAGGCGCGCGAACACGGCTGCTCGCTGCTCGACCGGGTCGGTTTGGGTGACAAGCTCGACGCTTATCCAATGCAGCTGTCAGGCGGCCAGCAGCAGCGTGTGGCGATCGCTCGGGCGTTGGCGATGGAGCCGAAGCTGATGCTGTTCGACGAGCCCACATCGGCACTGGATCCGGAGCTCGTGGGGGAGGTGCTGGCGGTAATGAAGCAACTTGCAGGCGACGGCATGACGATGATCGTGGTCACCCACGAGATCGGGTTCGCGCGTGAGGTCGCCGACACTGTCGTGTTCATGGACGGCGGCGTCGTAGTCGAGTCGGGTCGACCCACCGACGTGCTTGACAACCCTCAGCACGAGCGTACCCGCGCATTCCTGTCGAAGGTGCTGTAGAAGCCGCGGCAGCACGGCCCCGCGCTCGGCGTGCGGCCCCCGACGCTAATGCAGCTGCTGGCGCGCGCTGTCGACGAGCGTGCCGGTGCTTTTGAGCTCGCCCAGCGCAGCCATCATCGCGTCGAGCTCGCAGTCGACCTTCGCCGGCCAAGGCTTAGGAGGGTGATCGTCGAGCGTCTTTAGCCCGTTGCCGGTGATGATCGCCACGACCGTGTCGTCGGGGGCGAGCCGTCCGCTGGCGGCCAGTTTCTCTAGTACCGCGATCGTCGTGCCGCCGGCGGGCTCGGTAAGCAGACCCTCCGTCGCGGCGAGCAGGTCGATGCCGGCAAAGATTTCGGGATCGCTTGCGAAACCGCCGGTGCCACCGCGTTTGAGCACGGCGTCGATCACCAGGTAGCCGTCGCCGGGGTTGCCAATCGCCAGCGAGTGCGCTGCGGTCTCGGGTGTGACGGCGCGGATCTCCGCCTCCTCGGCCACGATTGCCGTTGCGATCGGGTTGCAGCCGCTGGGCTGGGCGATGTGGATGCGGGTGGAGTCGGTCTCGGCCAGGCCGAGCAGCTGCAGCTCGACGAGCCCCTTGTGTAGGCGCGATGAGAGCGTACCGCCGGCGGCGGCGGTGATGATGTGGTCTGGAGTCCGCCAGTCCAGCTGCTCGACGATCTCAAACGAAGCAGTCTTCGCGCCCTCGGCGTAGAACGGGCGCAGCGTGATGTTGGCGAAGTCCATGCCGGTGCTTTCGGCCAGTTCGCGGCAGCGCTTGTTGGCTTCGTCGTAGTTGCCCTCTACCTGGCATACCTTCGCGCCGAGCGCCATGCAAGCGCGGGCCTTGGTTTCCTCGAGGGCGTTGGGATAGAACACGTACGCGTCCACCCCTGCCTTGGCGGCAAGCGAGGCGACAGCAGTGCCGACGTTGCCGGTGGACACGCAGCCGATCTCAGTCCCGCCGCGCTCGAGCAGCCGCGCGACGGACATCGAGACGACGCGATCCTTGTAGGAGAGGCTGGGGCGGTTGCTGGAGTCGTCCTTCAAATACAGGTTGCTGAGCCCGAGCTCGGCGCCTAGCCGATCGGCGCGGATCAGTGGCGTGTAGCCGGAATGCTGCCCCACGCGGGCTTGCGCGGATGCGTCAACGATCGGCAACAGCTCCTCGAAGTGCCAGATGTTCTGCGGGCGCTCGGCGCTGGGCACCTCGCGGAAGTATTGGGCGGCGTGCTCGTAATCGTAGACCACATCGAGCCCCTTGCCGCAGTCAGGGCAGGCGAAGATGGACTGCTCGAGCGGATAGCTGTTGTCACAGCGGTGGCAGGCGAGCGCGGTAGCGCACGAGCGCGTCCGCTGTCGGGAGTCCTGCGAGGGCCTCTGGGCGGTCTGTGTGCTCATGCCGGTACACGCAACGATACGCTCGGCCACGGCGTCTGTGCGCCGAGCTCGTCTTGGCCGAAGGCGATCCACAGCTCCTCGGCCAGATGCGGCGCCATTGGGCCGAGCATCTGTACGAGCATGGCCAGCGCTTGTAGCAGCGACTCAATATCAGCGCTGCCGAGCGCGGGCTGGCGGGCGAGCACGCGTTTCTCGAAGTCCTTGATGCGATCGAACAGCCGCATGACGTTGCGAACGGCGCTGTGCATCTCGAGGTTCTCCATGTCCTCGGTGACCTTCTCAACGCCGGCCGCGCACCACTGGCTGAGTTTGAGCCGCAGGTGCTCGCTGGTGTCTCTGATCGGCTCTCTCTCGGCCCCCGTGTCCACTCCGGCGGCGGCCCGCTCGCGATCCTCCTGGGCCTGGATAAGCCTGGTCTGGGAGAAGTCCCACACCTGGTTGAGGAAGCGGTGGCAGCGCAGCACGGCTGAGTCCTCCCAGTTCAACGACTTCTGGGGGCGGGCGGCATACAGCACGGCGAGCCTCACAGTGTCGGCGCCGTAGCGCGCGACGAGCTCGTCGGGGTCGACGACATTGCCGAGATGCTTGCTCATCTTGCGCCCCTCGGCGGTGACCATCTCGTGAAACAGACAGCCGGCAAACGGCTCCCCGTCGGGGAGGAAGTCCAACGGCCCGAGGTCGCGCAGCGCCTTGGTGACGATCCGCTGGTCGAACACGAAGTTGCCGCTGTCGGAGCCTGCAACGAGGCGCTCGGATGGGAGCCAATGGCGCAGGTCGGGGAGCGCAAAGATCTCATCGAGTGACTGCTCCCGTGCATCCGCCGGCACGCAAGCGGGGACCCACAGCCACAGCGCGTCGAAGTGGCAGTCGAGCGTGTCGGTCTCCCGTCGGGCAGGTCCTCCACAGCTGGGGCAGGTGGTGTTGACGAACTCCTCCAGCTCGGCCAACGGGTTGCCGGCGCCGGTTGGGCGCAGGTCGAGCGGCAGGATCACCGGGAGCTGCTCGCGTGGCACCGGCACGGTCCCGCACTCGTCGCAGTAGACGATCGGGATTGGCGTGCCCCAGGAGCGCTGACGGGAGATGACGAAATCCGAGGCGCGGTAACGCACCGCCTGAGTGGCGCCGGCGCCAGCATCGGGAGCGGCCGGGCTGGAGTCCGACCCGGCGGTCGCACCATCCAAGTCCCCGGCCTCACCCTCGAGGGTCTCGACCTCGGGCACAGCCAGATCGAGCCGGCGGGCGATGACCTCGTCGGTGCGGTCGAGCGCGGGCACTCCGAGCACGATCGTGGGTCCAAAGCGCGAGTCCACGAGCGGCGAGACGAGCACTGGCAGCGTTGCTCCGTCGACACCGAGCACCACGCGCCCGGTGTCGATCACGGGGATCGTCTCGGCCTCGCGTGAGCTGCGCTCCCAGCCGCCCGAGCGCAGCTGCTCGAGCTGCAGGCGCACCGCGTCGTCGGCGGCCCACACGTCGGCGTCTGGGTGGCGAGGTGACATCAACACAAAGCTCGCCTGGCCGAGGGCATCAGGATATGGCGAGAACACATTTAGTTGCTCGTTGTCGGGGCTCTGCAACTCGAGCTCGACGCCGTCGATGCGCCCGAGCACGATCTGCTGGGAGGCGAGCGCGACCTCGTCCCAGATGCCGCTCGCCTCGAGCTCGGCCAAGCGCAGATCGTTCTCGGGGACGTAGGCGCTGATCTTTAGGTACCACTGTGGCAGCTCGATCAGCCTGACGGGCCCGTGGCAGCGCCAGCAGGTGCCGCCCGGCTCGACCTGGATTGAGGCAAGGGTCGTCTGGCAGTTCTCACACCAGTCGACGTTGCCGGTGCCGTGGTAGATCAGGCCGGCGTCCAGCAGCTTCAAAAACAGCCACTGCGACCAGCGATACATGATCGGGTCGGAGCTGATGAACGAGCGCTGCCAGTCAAACGAGAAGCCGAGGCGGTCGAGCTGGCCGGTCATGTGCTCGGCGCAGCGCGCAACCCAGTCGCTGGGTGGCTCGCCGCTCGAGATGGCACCGAGCTCGGCGGGCAGTCCGAAGGCGTCGAAGCCGAACGCGAACAGCACCGAGTCACCACGCGCGCGACGGAAGCGTGCGTAGGTATCGCCGATGGAGTAGCTGCGCACGTGGCCGATGTGGATGTTGCCGGAGGTGAAGGGCGCGGACGGCTTGATGTAGAGGTGCGGCTGATCCTCCACCAACGGCGGCGTTCGGGCTGCATCGCGCTCGCGCCAGGCAGCTTGACGACGTGCCTCGACGGCGTGTGCGTCATAGCGGGTTCGGGTCGTGTCGCCCATACGATCGAGCATATCCAAGGGCATTAGCGCCAGGGTGACCGTTGCTATGCTCAAGGCCACTTGGCTGCCGTGAGCAACAAGGCACGTTTGGCGCCCCAGCGCCCCCTCATTGGCCCCGCCGTGTGCGGGGTCTTTTCGTCCGCCACAACTGCGAGGATGCTGCGATGGAGATAGAGATCGGCCGCGGCAAGAAAGGCCGTCGGGCTTATGGATTCGACGACATCGCGATTGTGCCTTCGAGGCGCACGCGCGACCCCGATGACATCGACATCTCGTGGAAGCTGGGTCCCTACCAGTTCGAGCTCCCGATGCTGGCCTCGGCGATGGACGGTGTGGTTTCACCGGAGACCGCGGGCATCGTCGGTCGTCTGGGCGGCCTCGCGGTATTGAACCTGGAGGGGATCTTCACTCGCTATGAGGACGCGGAGGAGCAGCTCGAGCGAATCGCGTTGCTGCCGAAGGATGAGGCGACGCGCGAGATGCAGGCGATCTACGGCGAGCCGGTCAAGCCAGAACTGATCGCGCAGCGCATCCGTGAGATCAAGGAGCAGAAAGTCGTGGTGGCGGCGTCGCTGACCCCGCAGCGTGTGCTCGACTACCACGAGATCGCGATGGATGCGGGCTTGGACGTGCTGGTCATTCAGGGCACGGTCGTCTCCGGTGAACACGTCTCGACGGTGTCCGAGCCGCTGAACCTGAAGGAATTCATCCCGAGCCTGGAAGTGCCGGTTGTGGTTGGCGGCTGTGCCTCCTATCACACGGGCCTGCACCTGATGCGCACTGGCGCGGCGGGCGTGCTCGTGGGCGTTGGGCCGGGCGCTGCGTGCACGACGCGCGGAGTGTTGGGTATCGGCGTGCCTCAGGCGACGGCGATCGCGGACGTGGCGCACGCTCGCTCGACGCATATGCTCGAGACGGGCGAGTACTGCCAGGTGATCGCAGACGGCGGCATGCGCAACGGCGGTGACGTATCGAAGGCGATCGCCTTGGGCGCGGACGCGGTGATGATCGGATCGCCGCTGGCGCGTGCGTATGAGGCTCCGGGTCGCGGCTTTCACTGGGGCATGGCGACGTTCCACCCGACACTTCCCCGTGGCGCGCGCGTGGCAACCACACAGAACGGGACGCTTGAGGAGATCCTGGTCGGTCCGGCGCGGGAGAACGACGGCACGTTCAACCTGTTCGGCGGTCTGCGCACTTCGATGGCGACGTGTGGGCACAAGGATCTGGCTGAGTTCAACCGCGCTGAGGTAGTTGTGGCGCCGTCGCTGCAGACCGAGGGCAAGGTGCTGCAGCGTGACCAGCAGGTCGGTATGGGCGCGACCAGCGGGAAGGTAGCCGCCCTAGTAAATGACTGAGGCTGTCGCCACGGCGCTCGCGCCGGCAGGAGAGCGGGGGACAGGCACGCCCGCTCCCACGGACGTGCAGGAGATAGTGGTCCTCGACTACGGCGGGCAGTACTCGCAGCTGATTGCGCGCAGGGTGCGCGACTGCGGAGTATTCAGCGAGCTGCTGCCACATCATGTATCGATAGATGAGATCGCACGGCGAAAACCGCGCGGGATCATCCTGTCGGGTGGGCCTGCATCGGTGTATGCAGATGGTGCCCCGCCGCTGGATCTGGCGCTATTGGAGTTGGGTGTGCCGGTGATGGGCATCTGTTACGGCATGCAGTTGCTGATGCACACGCTGGGCGGCCGTGTTGAGCAGGCTGAGGTGGGGGAGTTCGGTCGCTCCGATCTGCAGGTGGCCGAGCCGGGAGTGCTGCTGAAGGGTCTGCCGCGCGAACAGACGTGCTGGATGTCCCACCGCGACACGGTGTTCGAGCCGCCGCCGGGCTTCACCCGGCTGGCGTCCTCGAGCGGCTCACCGGTGGCGGCGGTGGAGGACACCGCGCGCGGCATCTACGGCATCCAGTTTCACCCAGAGGTCGTACACACGCCCTACGGCGAGGAGATCCTGACGCGCTTTTTGACCGAGGTATGCGGCTGTGATCCCACCTGGTCGGCGGCGTCGATCGTGGAGGAACAGGTGCAGCGCATCCGGGAGCAGGTGGGCGATGGCAACGTGATCTGCGGCCTGTCGGGCGGCGTTGACTCGTCGGTGGCAGCGCTACTGGTGCACCGTGCGATCGGGGAGCAGCTGACATGCGTGTTCGTAGACCACGGGTTGATGCGTAAGGACGAGGGCGAGCAGGTGGTCAAGACGTTCCGCGACACGTTCAAGGTGCCGCTGGTGGCGGTCGACGCGGAGACACGCTTCCTGGACAAGCTCGCGGGAGTGACCGAGCCGGAGGCCAAGCGCAAAGCGATCGGCGCGGAGTTCATCAGGGTCTTCGAGGAGGAGGCACGGAAGCTCGCAGACGCCAGCGGCGGCGACGATGCTCGCTTCCTCGTACAGGGCACGCTGTACTCAGATGTGATCGAGTCAGGCGGCGGCACGGGCGCGGCGACGATCAAGTCCCACCACAACGTGGGCGGCCTGCCGGACGACTTGCAGTTCGACCTGGTCGAGCCGTTGCGCGCCCTGTTCAAGGACGAGGTTCGCGCCGTGGGCGCCGAGCTTGGCCTACCCGAGCGACTCGTCTGGCGCCAACCTTTCCCCGGTCCAGGTCTCGCGATCCGCGTGGTGGGCGGCGAAGCAACTAAGGAGCGCCTGGACGTGCTGCGCGAGGCGGATCACATCCTGCAGGACGAGATCCGCAAAGCGGGCCTGTATCGCGAGCTGTGGCAGTCCTTCTGCGTGCTCCCAGACGTACGCACCGTGGGCGTGCAGGGAGACGAGCGCACGTACGGCTACGTGGTGGTCGTCCGCGCGGTCACAAGCGACGACGCGATGACAGCGGACTGGGCAAGGCTGCCATACGACCTCCTCGAGACGATCGCCTCACGCATGATCAACGAGCTGCGCGAGGTTAACCGGGTGGTCTTGGACATCACCTCGAAGCCGCCAGGTACGATCGAGTGGGAGTAGCTATGATGTCCGCTCCGCCGCGCGATTACGCGTGGCCTTTTTTGACGCTATGGCACCCTCGACTAGAACCTACGTAGCAAAGCCGACCGATCGCGAGCGCAATTGGTTGATCGTCGACGCCAACGGCAAGACGCTGGGACGCCTGGCTACGCAGATCGCGGACGTGCTGCGGGGCAAGCGCAAGCCCGAGTACACGCCGCACATCGACACGGGCGACTTCGTGGTGGTGATCAACGCGGAGAAGATCCACGTCAGTGGCAACAAGCGTGAGGACAAGCGCTACTACCGTCACTCCGGCTACCCAGGCGGGCTGCGCTCGCGCTCGTTTGAGGAAATGCTCGCGCGACGTCCGGAGGACATCATTCGCCTAGCTGTAAAGGGAATGATGCCGCGCAACCGCCTTGCGCGTAAGCAGATAACGAAGCTCAAGATTTATGCCGGGCCCGAGCACCCGCACATTGCCCAGAAACCGCAACCGCTGGAGATCGAGGCCTGATGGCAGACGAGGAGCACCCCAACAGAACCGATGAGCAGACGCCCGAGACCACGGACGTCACCCAGGGGGCGCCAGCTGAGGTTGAGCAGGCACAGCAAGAGCCAGTCGCGGAGACGCCGGCTGCCGATGAGCCCGCGGAAGCGGAGCCAATGGCCGAGCAAGAGCCCGCAGCAGCCGAGCAGCCCTCGCCCGTCGAGGAGCCGGTGGCCGAGGAGTCGGTGACTGATGAGACGGTGGCCGAGGAGGACGAGGACGAAGATGAGCCTACGCCGCGCGAGAAGCCGGCCGTCCCCGGGGCGCACCTGGAAGTTGACATCGTCCCAGAGGGTGTCGACCCGCTGGGCCGCAGTGAAAGCAGCTACGAGGACGCCTACGCCGTTGACCCGTACGCGGTTGACGATGATGAGACCGACCAGGCGCAAACTGGTGATGAGGCGCTCGAAGAGGTGCTCTCCGAGCCGATCTCCACCGCCGCGATCGATCTCGCGTCGGGGGCTCGCTACCGCGCCACCGGCAAGCGCAAGTCGGCGATTGCGCGCGTCACGCTACGACCGGGAAGCGGCACCTACACGGTCAACGGACGCACGCTGGAGAACCACTTCCCGCGGCTGACGCTGCAGCGCA
Organism: Solirubrobacteraceae bacterium; assembly: GCA_035487855.1. Lineage (GTDB taxonomy): Bacteria > Actinomycetota > Thermoleophilia > Solirubrobacterales > Solirubrobacteraceae > Palsa-744. Next base: position 30,063 of record DATHLT010000136.1, on the reverse strand, counting down.
ACATCCGCCAGCCGCTCGAGACCGTTGGTTACCAGGACCGCATGGATGTGATCGCGCGGCTGCACGGTGGTGGCATCTCCGCTCAGGCGGGTGCGCTACGTCATGGTGTGTCGCGCGCGCTTCTGGAGGCCGACCCGAATCTGCGTGGCGAGCTCAAGCGCAGGGGCTTCCTGACACGCGACTCGCGCGCCAAGGAGCGCAAGAAGGCCGGCCTGAAGAAGGCGCGTAAGCGTCCGCAGTTCTCCAAGCGCTAGGCGTCCACCAACCAACATGACCCGCAAGCTGTTCGGGACCGACGGCGTTCGCGGCGTCGCTGGAGAGTTCCTGACAGCCGAGCTGGCATTGGCGCTTGGACGCGCGGCAACGCGCGAGACCCGAGCCGAGCGTCCGCAGGTGCTGATCATTCGCGACACGCGCGAGTCCGGCGAGATGCTGCAGGCGGCGTTGGCTGCAGGCGTGAGCGCCGCCGGTGGCGACGCGCTGCTCGGTGGGATTTTGCCCACGCCCGCCGCACCGCTGCTGATCAAGCGCTACGGCTTCGATCTGGCTGTCGTGCTGTCGGCCTCTCACAACCCCTACCAGGACAACGGCATCAAGTTCTTCGCGGGGGACGGCTACAAGCTCTCCGACGCGACCGAGCTCGCGATCGAGTGTGAGCTCGAGCGAGCCGCGGAAGCTCCCGTCGAGCAAGGCGATGGTGCAGGGGCAAAGGATGCTCGTGCGTCGGTGGCGATCGGGCGCATCCGCGAGCTGCGTGGCGCCCCTGAGGACTACCTACGCGAGCTGCATGTGCGCTTCGCCCAGCTCGATCTGCATGGTGTGGACGTGCTCTTGGACTGCGCCAACGGTGCCACCTACCAGGTCGCGCCGGAGATCTTCAGGCGCCTCGGCGCAACCGTCACGGTGATCGCCGATACGCCGGACGGGCGAAACATCAACGCCGGATGTGGTTCCACGCACCTCGGCGCCTTGGTCGAGCGTGTCCTAGCGGGTGGGCATGCGATCGGGTTTGCGTTCGACGGTGACGGCGACCGCGTGCTGGCGGTGGACCGTAACGGTGTGATCGTCGACGGCGATGAGCTGATGGCACTGGCGACGCTTCACCTGCGTGACAGCGGCCGGCTCGCCGGCAACGGCGTGGCTGTGACGGTTATGACCAACTACGGCTTTCACTCCGCCATGAGGAGCGCCGGCGTGGAGGTGGCGATCACACAGGTCGGCGACCGCTACGTGCTCGAGGAGTTGCGCGCCCGGGGGTGGAGCCTCGGTGGAGAGCAGTCCGGGCACATCATCGACATGGACTTCAACTGCACCGGCGATGGCATCGCCAGTGCGCTTTTGACGCTGGAGGCGCTCGGTGGGGGAGATCTAAGCGAGCGCCACGCGATGAGCAAGCTGCCCCAGCGTCTCGTCAACGTGCGTGTGCGCGATCGCGGCGCGCTCGAGCACGCCGAGCAGGTGGATGCAGCGGTGCGCGCCGCCGCACAGGCGCTCGACGCGCGTGGGCGCGTGCTCGTGCGTCCTAGCGGTACCGAGCCGCTCGTGCGGATAATGGTGGAGGCTCCCACCGATGAGGAGGCGGATGCCGTGTGCGGCCAGCTGGTGGAGCTGGTGGAGCGAGAACTGGGGTAACCGCCGGCGCTCGGCGCGGTGTTGCTTAGCCCGCATCGCCGGTTATGCCGTCGCGACGGCGCCAACGCGCCCAGGTGCGTTCGGGTGGCGCTGATATCTTCGAGCGGGTGTGCGGCATCGTTGGCTACGTCGGCAGGCGCCCCGTGCAGGGCATCTTGCTCGAGGGGCTGAGCAAGCTCGAGTACCGGGGCTATGACTCTGCCGGCATCTCGATGGTGTGCGACGGGCACATCGATGCGGTACGCGCCGTCGGCAACCTGAGTGCGTTGGAAGCCAAGCTCGAAGAGCGCGTCATCGCGGCGGACGGGGGTAGCGTAGCGGTTGCCCAGCGGCCCGCCACGACCGGCATCGGTCACACCCGTTGGGCGACTCACGGGCGGGTCAGCGAGCAGAACGCCCATCCACACGGGGACAGCGAGGATCGTGTCCACGTGGTGGTCAACGGGATCGTCGAGAACTACATCACGCTAAAGGAACGCCTTCTGGCGAGCGGCAATGTCTTCACCTCCGAGACCGACGCGGAGGTGATCGCCCACCTGATCGCCGAGCACTACGACGGCGATCTAGCCGATGCTGTACGCGCTGCCTACGCAGAGCTGGACGGCCACTACGCGTTCGTCGCTATGAGCCTCGACGAGCCCGAACTGCTGGTTGGCGCCCGCAAGGAGTGTCCGATGATCATCGGCCGCGGCGAGGGCGAGCAGTTCATTGCATCAGCGGTTCCCGGGGTCCTATCGCAGACCAGGCGCATCCAGTACCTCGACAACGGCGAGGTGGCGGCGCTGCGGCCCGACGGCGTGACGATCACAACGGCCACGGGCGAGCCGGTGCAGCGCGAGGAGCAGACCGTCGATTGGGACGAGGAGACCGCCGAGAAGGGTGGCTTTGAGACGTTTATGCTGAAGGAGATCCATGAACAGGCGGACGCGGTGGCGGACGCGATCGCCGACCGCACCGCGCGAGGCAGCGGCGTCGATCTCTACGAGCAGGATGTGATGGACGAGAGTCTGCTCAACGACGTGCGGCGGATCGTGATCGTTGCCTGTGGCACGTCCTACCACGCGGGCCTGATTGGCCGCTACGCGATTGAAGAGTGGGCGCGCGTGCCCGTCGAGATGGACATCGCCTCCGAGTACCGCTACCGCAACCCAGTGGTGGGGCCGGGCGATCTGGTGCTTGGCATCACCCAGTCGGGTGAAACGGCGGATACGCTTGCTGCGATGCGCCTAGCGCGCGAGCGTGGGGCACGAGTGCTGGCGGTGACCAACGTGATGGGCTCGCAGGCCACCCGCGACGCCGACGGCGTGCTCTACACGCGGGCTGGCATGGAGATCGGGGTCGCGGCGACGAAGACCTTCCTATGCCAGGTCGCGGTCATGTATCTGCTCGGCCTGCGGCTGGCCGAGCTGCGGGGGACGCTCGCGCCCGAGCGGCTGGCCGAGCTGGTGGGCGAGGTCAAGCGTCTACCGCACTGTATCGATGAGGTGCTCGGCGGCGGCCAGGAGCAGATCGCAAGCGTGGCAGATGCCTACTGGCGTAGCGAGTTCTTCCTGTATATCGGGCGCCACGTCGGTCTGCCGGTCGCCTTGGAGGGAGCGCTCAAGCTCAAGGAGATCTCCTACATCGCCACCGATGCATATGCCGCAGGCGAGATGAAGCACGGGCCGATCGCCTTGCTCGACGACACCACGCCGGTGGTTTGCATTGCCACCAACTCCCCGGTGCTCGAGAAGGTCGTCTCGAACATGCAGGAGGTTCGTGCCCGCGGCGCAAAAGTGATCGCCATCGCCACCATCGGCAACGAGCAGATCGGCCAGAGCGCTGACGCTGTGATCACGCTGCCGGCTATCGATTGGATGCTCCAACCGATGCTTGCGGTTATTCCGCTGCAACTGCTCGCCTACCGGATCGCGCGTCGGCGCGAGCTGAACGTCGATCAGCCGCGCAACCTCGCGAAGACCGTAACCGTCGAGTAGATCGTCGCGGCTGCCAGCCGTCTCAGGCAGTACCACTAGCGCGAGGCACAAGCGACCATCTAGCATCGCATGCGTGGCTGCTCTGCCGTCATGGCTGATCCCGCTCGCCGATGCCGAGACAATGCGCGGCGTCGATCGCTGGGCGATCGAGCAGCAGGGAGTACCGGGCCTCGAGCTGATGGAGCGTGCCGGTGAGGGGGTGGCGCGGACGGTCGAGCGTCTTGCAGCGGACGGCCCGGTGACGGTGGTGTGCGGCAAGGGCAACAACGGTGGCGACGGGCTGGTGGCCGCACGTCTGCTGCGCCACGCCGCTCGTCCGGTGACCGTCGTCTGTGTGGCGTCTCCTACAGAGCTCTCAGGCGATGCGCGCACCAACCTCGAACGACTTCCAGGGGACCCACCGGTGCAGCTGGACGGCCGAGCATGGTCTGAGGATGAGAACGGCTTGGGAGCGGCCGCGCGCGGCGCACGCGCTGACGTCTTCCCGGCCGACGTGGTGGTAGTCGATGCGCTGCTGGGAACGGGTTTCGAGGGCGAGCCCCGCGGTGCTGTGGCCGCGGCGATCGAGGCGATCAACGCGCTCAGCACGTGTGTCTTCAGCGTGGACGTGCCGAGCGGAGTGGATGCCTCCAGCGGGGTTGTCTGCGGGGCGGCGGTACGCGCGTCGTATACCGTCACCTTCCACGCCGCCAAGCCTGGCCTATGGATTCGTCCGGGCAAGGCGCACGCGGGCGAGGTGCAGATGCTCGACATCGGTGTCCCGCGCGGGGCACCGCTATTCGCCTCGATTGGTCTGATCGAGCAGAGTGTGCGCGAGCAGCTGCCGAGCAGGGATGCATCCTCGACCAAGTTCATCTCCGGTCATGTGCTTGTCGCCGGTGGATCGCGTGGATTGACCGGTGCGCCGAGGATGGCAGCCGAGGCAAGTATGCGCGCCGGGGCTGGCTACGTGACCGTTTGCCTTCCCATTTCTCAGCAGGGAATTCTCGCCGCTGGGGGAACCCCGGAGATGATGACCCGGGGGATGCCCGAGGAGGATGGGGCACACACATATGAGGGGGTGGCCGGTGTGCTCGAGGCGAGCGCTAGTGGCGGTGCGCTTGCGTTGGGCCCCGGGCTAGGGCGTAGTGCCGGTGCGGGCCAGTTCGCACGCACGCTCGCCGCCGAGTCGCAGGTGGCGATGGTGCTCGATGCCGATGGCCTGAACGCGCACGCGGGAAAGCTGGGCGAGCTGGCGGCGCGCCGCGCACCAACCGTGCTCACACCACACGCGGGTGAGCTTGGCCGGCTGCTCGAGTGCGACAGTGGTGAGATCGAGCGTGCACGCCTGCACCACGTGCGAGTGGCATCCGAACAGGCGCAGGCCGTCGTCGTGCTGAAGGGTGATGACACGCTGATCGCCGAGCCGGGTGGGCGCGTGGCGGTCAGCGGAGGCGCCAGCCCCGCGCTGGCAACGGCCGGTACGGGAGATGTCCTCACCGGTGTCATCGCGGCCCTGCTCTCCCAGGGACTCGAGCCCTTCACAGCGGCTACTGCGGGCGTCTGGCTGCACGCACAGGCCGGCAGGCAGGCCGCGCGGCGCGTGGGTTGCCCCGAGGGAGTGATCGCCACAGACGTGATCGGCGCACTCCCAGCCGCGCGAGCGCAGGCCCCCGACGGGCAGCGCGGCGATGGAGACCGAGCCGATGGCTGACGGGGCACCAGCGCGCGCCACGAGCAACGACGCGGCGCGCGCCCGGCGTGCTCAGGCGCGCGTGAACGTTGCGGCGATCGAGCGCAACTGCGCCCGTCTGCGCACTCAACTGCAACACGGGGCGGCCCTGTGCGCGGTTGTCAAGGCAGGCGGATATGGCCACGGGGCGGTGCAGAGTGCGCGTGCAGCGTTGGCCGGCGGCGCAAGCTGGCTTGCGGTGGCTGACGCACGCGAGGCAGCCGAGCTGCGCAAAGCCGGCCTGCAGGATGTGCGGGTACTCGTGATGGGTGCGCTCAGCCCCGTGGAGCTCCGTGAAGCGCTGGCGGCTGATGCGGATGTGATCGTGTGGAACGAGGACTACCTGGCGGCTGTCGCGGCAGTCGGCGGAGGACGAGTTCATGTCAAGTTCGACTCCGGCATGGGGCGGTTGGGAACCCGCGACCCGGCGGAGGCATCCCATCTAGCGGCCGTCGCGCGCCGCACCGATGGCGTCACCCTGGCTGGGGCAATGACACATTTCGCCACCGCTGATGACCTCAAGGACGATGGTTTCTTCGCCGATCAGCTCGCTACGTTCACACGCTGGGCTCGTGCCGTAAAGGCCGAGGACCCAGAGATCCTGATCCACGCGGCCAACAGCGCAGCAGCGATGCGCGACGTGGAGGCGCAATTCGACATGGTGCGCTGCGGGATTGCGATATACGGCATGGACCCCTTTGGCAAGGACCCTGCCGCGCGAGCGCTCGAGCCGGCGCTCGAGCTGAGCTCGTGGCTGGCTGATGTGAAGCTTTGTCGGGCGGGGGAGAGCGCGGGCTACGGACGTCAGTTCGTCGCCGACGGCGACACCTACATCGGCGTGCTTCCGATCGGCTATGGCGACGGTTGGCGACGCGGGCTGTCCAACAACGCGGACGTGCTGATCGCGGGACATCGCCACCCACTGGTGGGCACGGTGAGCATGGACAGCATCACTGTCGACCTCGGCTACGACGGCCACGCCGAGCGGCTCCGGGGGGAGCGCGCGATCTTGATCGGCTTCCAGCTCAGCGAGCGGATCACCGCTGAGGAGGTTGCCCGGCGTTTGGAGACGATCAACTACGAGATTACCTGTGCGTTGACCTCGAGGGTGCCTCGCGTGTATCACCGCGATGGTGCTCCGCTCGACGTCGGCACGCCGACTTGCTCCCGGACGGCGGATCCAGACCCGGCATGAGCGCCGGCCTTGACGTCGCCCGCGAAGCGCTGACGGGCACGCGCGCCTGGCTGGTGGGCGGCGCGGTACGCGATCGCCTAATGGGTAGGCAGACAGCGGATGTTGACATCGTGGTGGAGGGCGAGCCAGCTGACGCGGCGCGCACGTTGGCTCGAGCGGCACGCGGCGCGGCCAGCTTTGCGCTGTCGGAGGAGTTTGGCTCCTGGCGTGTGGTGGCCCGCGGCGGCGCCTGGCAGGTTGACGTCGAGCCGCTGCGTGGAGCGAGCATCGAGGATGACCTGGGGCTGCGCGACTTCACCGTGAACTCGATCGCCGAGCCGCTCGCGGGCGGCGCGCCGGTCGATCCGCTGGGCGGCATCGCCGACCTGCAGGCCAAGCGCCTGCGAATGTCCGGGCCGGCGGCGTTCGAGCAGGACCCGCTGCGGGTGCTGCGCCTAGTGCGGCTGGCCGTAGAGCTCGGTCTAGAGGTCGAGCGCGAGACCTCGCGTCATGCCCGTGAGTCTGTAGCTGGGCTCAGCCGCGTCTCCGCCGAGCGTGTGTTCATGGAGCTGCGCCGGATCATCGCCGCCCCACGCGCACGCCGGGGGCTTGAGATGCTCGACTCGCTTGGTGCCATGGCAGTGGTACTGCCGGAGCTTGACGAGCTACGGGGGGTGGAGCAAAACCGCTTTCACCACCGCGACGTGTATGGCCACACGCTGGAGGTCTTCGACCGGGTGGTGGACATCACCGATGGCGCATCCGCGTCTGGTGTCCGCGTGCCTGTTGGTGACGCATCAGCGACCCCCAGCGACAGCACACGAGCGCTGGATGCCACGCTCGGCGAGTACCGTGAGCGGCTCGACGCATTGCTCGCCGAGCCACTGGCCGATGAGCTGACCCGCGGCGATGTGTTGCGTTGGGGTGCGCTACTGCATGACGCGGCCAAGCCACTGACACGGGAGATTCGCCCCGACGGCGGCGTCACGTTCTACGGCCACGACATCCGCGGGGCGCAGCTCGCGCGCAGCGTCCTCGAGCGGCTGCGCGCGAGCGAGCGGCTGCGCGCGCACGTGGCGGCACTTGTCAGAAGTCACCTGCGGCTCGGCTTCCTAGTTCATGAGCCCCAGCCGCTGGATCGCGGGACCCTGTTCACCTACCTTCGTGTGTGCTCACCGGTGGAGGTCGATGTGACGCTGCTTTCCATCGCCGATCGTCTCGCTACCAGGGGATACCGTGCGCAGGAGTCGATCGAGGCGCACCTGCAGCTCGCCGCGAAAGTACTTGGAGATGCGCTTGAGTGGCGTGCACATGGCCCGCCACGACCGTTGCTACGTGGTGATGAGCTTGCCGACGATCTTGGCATCGCACGCGGGCCGCGTGTGGGCGAGCTCTTGGAGGCAATCGCCGCTGCTCAATTCTCTGGCGAGGTTGACACACGCGCACAGGCGCTGTCATACGCACGCAAGCTGATGCACTTGGCGTAGGATCTGCGCCGGGTGGCCGATCCTGACTGCATCTTCTGCAAGATCGTCGCAGGCGAACTGCCCGCGTGGATCATCGACGAAGACGAGCGCACGATCGCCTTCATGGACATTGCGCCCGCCACTCGTGGGCACGCGCTTGTGATCCCGCGCGCGCACAGCGCCGATCTGCTCAGCATCGACCCCGAAGACCTGAGCGCGGTCGCGCGTACGGCCCAGCGCCTGGCCAAGCGTGTAAAGGGACAGCTTGGCGCTGGCGGTGTGAATCTCCTGAACGCCTGTGGCCGGGTCGCCTGGCAAACGGTTTTCCACTTCCATGTGCACGTGATCCCGCGCTACGAAGACGATCCGCTGAAGTTGCCGTGGGTTCCAGTGGCGGGCGATCAAGACCAGATTCAGGCAGCTGCGCAGGAACTGGACGCGCGGTAGAGAAATGGTAGAACCGCGACAAAGCGCGTGTAGGCGTGTTGAATGGCAAACATGAGACGTATATCCCTAGCTGTGCTTGCGAGCCTTGCGCTCGCGCTAGTGCTGCCGGCCGTAGCGCCGGCGACGCTGACCGAAGTTGGCGTGATCCCCGCCACCACCCCCGTGACTGTGCCCAGCTGCCCCGGCACCCCGTGCTACGCGGTCAGCCGCACGACTGGCTTTCAGGTCAAGGTCGGCTCCGAACGCAATCTGCTGAGCGCTCCCCGCAGCGGCACGATCGTCGCATGGACGATCACGCTCGGTGCCCCGAACGCGACGCAGGTCAAATTCTTTGAAAGCAGCGAGGGCGGGCCCGCGGAAGCGGGGCTCGCGATCCTCGCGCCACAGCGCAAGCCGAATCTGACGTACAAGCTGATTGCCCAGAGCCCGCTCGTCAAGCTGACGCCCTACTTCGGCAAAACCGCGCAGTTCCCGCTCGAAACCACAATTCCGATCAAGAAGGGCTATGTCGTTGCGCTGACCGTGCCCACATGGGCGCCAGCACTTGCACTTGGGTTCGGCAATGACACCTCTTGGCGCGCCAGCCGCCCTAAGAGCGGGTGTAAGACGACTGGCTCGCAGACCGCCCAGAGCGAAATTGGCACCGCGGTCCAGTACTACTGCCTGTATCAGACCGCGCGCCTGACCTTCAGCGCAACGCTCATCTCAACGCCCTAGGGGGCGCTGGCGCCGCCGGTCGGACCGGCCGGTGTTTCGGTGGCTTTGGTTTCGGGTTCTTTCGTTGCCGCTTCTTTTTCGGCCGTCGCGCCGCCGGTGGGGCCTGCTTCGCTCGTGGCTTCAGTGCCAGCGGACGTTTCGCTTTCGCTAGCCGTGCTTTCGCCACTGGCGGAGGAGGGTTCGCTGGATTTCACCGTCGGTTTGGTAGCCGTTGTGGACGTCGAGGTCGTCTGTGCGGCAGCCGCTTCAGCGCTCGTGTTCGTCGGTGGCGTGATTTCGGGGGTGCTGTTGGGAACCGCGTCTGAGACGCTGCTACTGCCGCAGGCGCTCAGTATCAGCCCGCACAGCAGTGCCGCGCACGCGGCGAGCACGACGCGTGATCTCACAACGGGCCCATGCGCCTGCCGCATGTCGGACAGTCGTTGAGGTCCTTTTGGGAATGCTGCTCACACCACGGGCAGAAGCGCAGGGTTTCGACTGCCCATGGGAGCTTCGAGTCAGACGGCGCCATCGGCAGCACCTTGCCCACGACCTCGAGCTTCTCCCCAGAGTCGCGGTCGCGGTAGATCTCCTCGGGCTCCGCTGCGATCAAGATCTCCCGCCCTGTGGAGGGGGTACGCAGGCGATAGCGCTGTTTAGTGCTCATGGGCGCAACTTTACCTGAGCGGGTGGGGGAGCGATTCGCGACGCCGATAGGCTGGCGCTTCGTGCGCGTGCTGATCTTCCACGGCTATCTGCTCGACGGGACCGGCTCGAACGTCTACAACGCGCGTCTTGCGGCCGCGCTCGTGTCGCTCGGCCACGAGGTGCATCTGCTCAGCCAGGACCGTCATGCCGAGCAGCAGCCGTTTGTGGACGCGGTCGCGGACTGGGATAGCGGTGTGCTGCGCATCGAGCAGCTGGCGCGGGAGGGGGGCAGACGCGAGCAGCGCCCCGGGGCTGGAGGCTGCACGGTGTATCGCCCCGACATTGGCGACCTACTGCCCGTTTACGTGGCCGATCGCTATGAGGGAATCGAGGCTCGCACCTTCTCGCAGTGCTGCGATGACGAGGTTGCCGCGTACATCGATGCAAACGTTGCCGCGGTCGGGGAGCTGCTGGAGCGTGTACGCCCGCAGCTGGCGCTCGCCAACCACCTGGTAATGGGGCCGGTGATCCTCGCCCGCGGGCTCAACGGGGCGATCCCCTACGCGGTCAAGGTGCACGGCAGTGCGCTCGAGTACACGGTCAAGTCACAGCCCGACCGATTCCTCGAGCTAGCGCGAGAGGGTCTCGCCGGTGCCACGGGCGTGCTGGTCGGCTCACACCACACGGCCGCCAGCCTGTGGCAGGCGATCGGCGATGATGAGCTTCCGCAGCGCACTCGGCTGGGGCCACCCGGCGTGGACGTCGAGCGCTTCGCCCCCCGCGGGCCCGAGGCGGCGGCGCGAGGACTGCGGCAGCTGGCTACGGAGCTTCGCCGCCAAGCCGATGACGCAGAGCCCCAGCAGGGTGGTCAGGAGGCGAGCGCGTTCACGCGCGATGGCTTGGCTGCCGCCGGCGCGCTCGCGCGGCTGGACCCCGATCGCGATCAGTTGGTCGTCTATGTGGGCAAGCTGATCGTCAGCAAGGGTGTCGATCTGCTGCTGGCCGCGTGGCCGCGGGTGCTCGAGCAGATCCCACACGCACGGCTCGTGGTCGTCGGCTTCGGCGCATACCGCGATGGGCTGGAACGCCTCTGTGGCGCCCTGGCGGCAGGCGACATCGAGCAGGCACGAGCAATCGCGCGCCTGGGCAGAGCACTCGAGGGACAGCACGAGGACGCGCAGCACGAGGAGGCGCAGCCGTTGCGCCATCTGCTGGCGTTCCTGGACGGGCTTCGTGGCGATGAGCTCGACCGCTTCCTCGCGTCTGCACGCAACCTCGACGAGCAGATCGTGTTCGTAGGGCGCCTCGGCCACGAGGAGCTTTCGGAGCTACTTCCCGCTTGTGAGGCGGCCGTTGTGCCGAGCACCTTCCCAGAGGCATTTGGGATGGTCGCTGCCGAGGCCGCCGCGTGTGGGGTGCTACCGCTGAGCGCCGCTCACTCGGGTCTCGCAGAGGTGAGCCATGCGCTCGCGCGCGCACTACCCGAGCAGGCAGTCGACTGGCTGTCGTTCCCCGTCGATGACCACGCCGTCCGAGCTATCGCGACTGCTCTAGCTGGTTGGCTAGAGGCAGAGCCGACCCTGAAAGCGAGGACACGCGCCGGTTTGGTTGCCACGGTGCGCGAGCGCTGGTCGTGGCAGGGGGTCGCAAACGGCGTGATTGCCGCAGCCAGCGGCGACCTCGAGGCCTTGGCACACCCATAGACGGCGCCCTCGCCGGCTTCATCTACAAGAATTTGTTCCATGGGTGCCGGTTCGGTTAGTGTGTCAGCGTGCGCTTCTTGGAGGAGAGACGCCGGCCACTGAGCGCCCCTGGGAGCTGCCCGCATGCGCTCGCCTCGCGGGCTGGCTTGCTCGCGTTCGCGGGCGCCGTTGCGCTGAGTGTTTCGGGCTGCGCGGTCAAGGGCGCGGACAATGCGAACCTGATCGTGGGCAAGCAGGCATTCGTGGCCAAATGCGGGTCGTGTCACACGATGGCCAGGGCTGAAACCAAGGGCATCGTGGGGCCGAACCTCGATGAGGTCTTCCGTGCGAGCGTCACTGAAGGCTTGCAGCGCAACTCCGTGCGCACCGTCGTCGAAGGCCAGGTCCAAAATCCGGCTCCCTATGGGGTCATGCCCAAAGGCCTGGCCAGCGGCGCCACGCTCAGCGACATCTCTGCCTACGTAGCGCAATCTGTGGACCGGTCAGGAAAGGACACCGGCCTGCTGGCCAGTGCGGTGCAGGCGCCAGGCGCCGGCAAGCCAGCGGTGGAGAAGGCCGGCAAGCTCGAGCTCGACGCCAGCCCGTCAGGCCAGCTGGCCTACACCACCGCCAAGGCCGAAGCCCAGCCGGGGGCCGTGACGATCGTGATGGCCAACATGTCTGGCGTGATGCACAACATTGCCATCGAAGCTGGTGAAGGCGGCGCCACCGCCAAGGGCGCTGTGATCGCCGCGAGCAAGTTCATCACCAAGGGCACCACCTCGCTGAGCGTCAACCTGAGACCAGGCAAGTACACGTTCTTCTGCCAGGCGCCAGGTCACCGTGCGGCAGGAATGTACGGCACCGTCACCGTCAAGTAGCGCTCCGCTGTAGCGATCGAGCTCGCCGGCTGTCGCGGGCGAACTCGATCACCACAGCTCCGCTTGGCGGGCGGGCGTGCGGGCGAACTGCTCTTGTGGGCTAGAAGATCGCGCGGACTATCAGCACGATCGCGATAAGCGCTGCGAACGCTGCGATCACGTAGACGAGGACGCGAAACGCCGCATCCTCGGAGCGCAGAGGGTTCAGCACGTATAAGCCCAGTTGGTGAGCCGCGCGACTGACGGCCGTGGACCAAGTGAGGCAAGGACGCAGTGAGCGAAATGTGCTGCCCACATGAGCGATCGAGGACGCCGCCTCACGCCGTGTCCACGGCCGTCAGAGGATGTAGACGGACGTGTAGACGACTATCCACATGATGTCTACGAAGTGCCAGTAGATGCCGGGCACTTCGACGCCACGATGGGACTCGGGGCTGTAGTGGCCGCGGAAGGCCCGCACGGTGACGCTCAGGAGGATCAAAAGGCCGATGAACACGTGTGCGCCGTGTAGGCCTGTGAGCGAGTAGAAGATCGTCTGCTGGGCGTGATCCTGGGGCGCGAAGCCGATATTTGCGTACTCGTTGATCTGGATGAACAGGAATGTGCACCCGAGCATGAACGTGGTGAACATGCCCGCCTTGAAGGCGAAGCGGTTGCCGTGCTTGATCGACTTCTCCGCCCAGTGGAGCGTGAACGACGATGAGATCAGGATTGCCGTGTTGACGCCTGCCACCGGGACCGGCAGGTGCATGCCCGGCGCCGGCCACGGGTTGCCTTCGGCAATGCGGATGAAGAAGTACGCGGTGAAGAAAGCTCCGAAGATCATCACCTCGGAGATGATGAAAAGCATCATTCCGAGTAGCGGTGCCTCGACCCGCGAGCTGTGGTTCGCCGGCGGGGGGCCGTGATGATCCCCCGCGCCGTGACCATGCCCGCCGTGGGCGGGAGCATTTGCGATGCTGGCTGCCTCCACGCGGGCTCCCGCTACCCCGCTGCCGCTGCGATTGGGCTGGCCTGTGGGTCGACAATGACGTGCTCGACCGGAGCTGAGGTTGCGCTCTGCACACGCTCGATCAGTTTCGAGCGAAGCCAACCGGAGCGCTCGCCTGGCAGCGTCGAGATGACGACGTCATCGACGTGGAAAAGCTCGAGCGCGTTCATCGCTGCCGTATACGGGTCGGGGTCACCGATCATCCCTGAGCTGAGCAGCCCCGCCGCGTGCAGCCGATCGAGCATGCTCGCCAGGCGCTCGCGCGCCTCACCCGGAGCGCTGCCACTGCCGTCGAGCTGTGGGACCACTGCGATGAACAGGCGGGGGCTGTCTTCAGCCGCCTTTGTGGTCAGGCGTTCCAAGAGCTCCTCGCCGCTGGAGGTCTTGTTGGCGATCACCAGCGTCACCTTGAACGACAGGCCCTCCTGCTCGAGATCCACCACGATGTGGTGCACCGGTAGTCCCGTGGCGCTCTCGATCCGCTCGAGTAGATCCCTACGCAGCCAGCCAGAGCGCGCAGCGGGGTGCGTTGAGAGGATGATTTCATCGGGTTTGTTCACCGCGATAGCGTCCATCGTCGCCATGAACGGGTCCTGGTCGCCAACTTCGCCGGTCGCCTGAATGCCTTCCGCAGCGACCGCCGAAAGGGCGAGGTCGACGCGAACCTGAGCGGATTCACGGACTGCCTCGTCGTAGATCACCAGCCCGGCTGATGGCTTGGTCTGCGGTACGACCAGGCGGAAGCGAGCGTCGCCGGATGACGCGCGCTCACGTACGGCCTCGAGCAGCTTCGCGCCGCCGAGGGTTCGGTTCGCTATTACAAGGACTTCCTTCATCGGATTTTCCTCCTCATGATTAGCTGGGTGCGTGAGCCATCCCCGACCCGGCTGCCACCACCGGGGCTGGAGTCGGCGCGAGGATGCCATGGACGGCGCCAGGGACGCCGTACTCGTAAGGACCGCCCACGACTGTCGGTACGCGGTCGAAGTTGAACACTGGTGGTGGCGAGGACACAAGCCACTCGAGTGTCATTCCGCGCCAAGGGTTGGCCTCTGCCCGCGGACCGCCCCGCCAGCTGTTGACCATGTTGTAGATGAACAGCAGCGTGCTCAGCCCGAGCGCGAAGCTAGCGATCGAGATCCACATGTTGAGGTCCGCGAACTGGGCCGCGTAGGTGGCGACTCGGCGCGGCATGCCTTCCAGGCCGAGTACGTGCATCGGCCCGAATGTCAGGTTCATGAACACGAAAGTAGTCCAGAAGTGCCATTTACCCAGGCGCTCGTCATACATGCGCCCGGTCATCTTCGGGAACCAGTAATACGCGCCCGCGAAGATCGTCATCAGCGACCCGCCGAACAGCACGTAGTGGATGTGCGCGACGATGAAGTACGTCGAGCTGACGTGGATGTCGAATGGAACCATCGCGAGCATGATGCCGCTGATACCACCCAGCGTGAACGTCGTGATGAAGCCCAGCGCGAATAGCATCGGCGTGTCGAGATGCAGGATGCCTCGCCACAGCGTCGCCAGCCACGAGAACACCTTGATCCCCGTTGGCACCGCGATGATCGCCGTGGTGATCGACATCGGGATGCGGATCCAGTTGGCCATCCCCGAGGTGAACATGTGGTGTGCCCATACGGTGAAGCCGAGCCCCACGATTGCCAGTAGCGAGAAGGCCATCATCCGGTAGCCGAAGATCGGCTTGCGCGACTTTACGGCGATGACTTCGCTGATGATGCCGAACCCCGGCAGGATCATGATGTAGACCGCAGGGTGCGAGTAGAACCAGAAAATGTGCTGATACATCAGCACGTCGCCGCCCTTGGCGGCGTTGAAGAAGTTGAAGCCGAGCGCGCGGTCGAGCAGCACGAAGAACTGCGAAGCGGCGATGAACGGCGTGGCGATCACCACTAGCAGCGAGGTGGCGAAGTTGGCCCACACCAGCAATGGCAGACGGAAGAAGCTCATGCCGGGCGCGCGCATCGTGATGATCGTGACCAGGAAGTTGAGCGCGGTCATGATCGATGAGGCGCCTGCGAACTGCACGCCGATCGAGAAGAACATCTGTCCCACCGGTGCGTCCGTGGATAGCGGCGCATATGCCGTCCAGCCGTCCGCAAACGCCCCACCCGGGGCGAGAAAGCTGAGCATCATGATGATC
Organism: Solirubrobacteraceae bacterium; assembly: GCA_035487855.1. Classification (GTDB taxonomy): domain Bacteria; phylum Actinomycetota; class Thermoleophilia; order Solirubrobacterales; family Solirubrobacteraceae; genus Palsa-744. The sequence continues at coordinate 14,595 of DATHLT010000136.1, read as the reverse complement.
CCGGCCACGGGCAACAGCCAGAACGACAGTGCGTTCAGCCGCGGGAAGGCCATGTCCGGCGCGCCGATCATCAGCGGGATCACGAAGTTGCCAAAGCCCGCGAACACGGGAACCATGAACAGGAAGATCAGGATCGTCGCGTGCACCGAGAACAGGCCGTTGTACGTGTTGGCGCTCACGAAGTGCGAGCCGGGCTGTGCCAGCTGTGCCCGCATCAGCATTGCCAGCAGTCCTCCCACCAGCAAGAAGAAGAACGAGTTGACCAGGTACTGGACACCGATCACCTTGTGATCGGTGTTGATCCGGAAGTAGTCCTTCCACGTGTGGGCGCCGTGCCCGGAGTGGTCCTCGGGACGTGTCGGGCGCCCTGTGGCCCAGTAGAACCAGTAGTCGAATCCGCCGATCCCAACCAGGAAGGCGAGCGGCACCGCTAGTAGCGAGACCGTCAAGACTGCTTCACCGGACAGGAAGTGGTGGAAGGTCGCGTGTCCTGTGGACATGCGCACCAGCCACGTCAATAGCGTCGCAAACCCAACGCCGGCGACCATCAGCCAGCCAGCGCGGTAGAAGCCTGGGGCGCGCAGCTTGGCAGCCATCAGCCTCGCTCCCGCTGACCTATTGGGTGGAACCCTCTCACGAGCTCATCTCCCTCGAACCCTTCCCCTTGAAGCCCTTGCCTCGCCGAGCAACATTAGCCGCTGGACCCCCTGACGGTGGAGAACTTTCCCGTGCTGCTCGAGCTCGCGTGCAGTTGGCTGTTTATCCACGCCCGAAATTGCGTCGGCGTAACGACGTGCACGGTCGTGCGCATCAGCGAATGTCCGACTCCGCACAGCAGGTTGCAGACGACCGGATAGGTGCCCACGCGGTCGGGTGTCGCCAGGTAGTGCGTGGTAATGCCCGGCACCACGTCGTCCTGCAGGCGGAACGCGGGGATGTAGAAGGCGTGGATGACGTCCTTTGAGCGCATGTTGAAGTACACGGACTCGTTGTCCGGCAGATATAGGTCATAGCTGTTGATTTCTGCCCCGCCGGTGACCGATGGTGGGTATTGGAAGGACCAGTAGAACTGCTGGCCCGTCACTCCGACCTGGATCTCATGTGCAGGGCGCTTTTCGTTGTCGTGCAGGATCACGAACGAATAGCCCACCATCCCCAGCATCAGGATCGCGGGGATGGCCGTCCAGAAAACCTCGAGGCGAGTGTTTCCGTGTATGGGGGGGCCATCCGTCAGCTCCTCGCCGGGCTTCATGCGGAACTGCCACACCGAGTACAGAATCACCGCGACCACGAGTACGAAAATCGGAATCGAGGCGATCATCAGGATGTGATAGAGGCGGTCGGTGTTGTGCGCCTGTGCTGAGGCCTGTACCGGGAACCAGTGAATCGCGAAGCTCAGGAAGATGCCGATCGCGATGGCGATCGCCGCTGCGATCGCCGCCAGGGTGATCGAGCGTCGTTTAGACACGCGCGTCTACCTCGGCGCCCGCACGCACGTTATGAGCTGCGACCCACTCCATCCCGCTGACGATCCTAACCAGTCAGCCGACGGATAGCTACCCCTTGACGGATGCTCCGTCAGCGAGTAGATTGAGGCAATCGTTGCAATATCTTTGTGGCGATGGTTGCGAGAGGTTTGTGCAGGGCGTTACAAGCACTGGTGAGCAGGAGGTGAGGCAATGCAGGTTCGCGAAGGCATGAGCGAGATGGTCCTCACGGTTGGTCCCAGCCATAGCCTGCGCACGGTGGCGCAGCTTATGTCCGAGCGGCGCGTGGGCGCTGCTGTGGTGATGGATCCTGACGGCAACGGTCCGAGCATCATCACCGAGCGCGACGTGCTCATCTCCGTCGGCGCTGGCTTGGACCCCGAGCTTGAGTCCGTTGCCGAGCATCTGACTCGCGATGTGGTCTATGCCGCGCCCGATTGGTCCTTGGAGGAGGCTGCCGCAGCTATGGTCCGTGGCGGCTTTCGTCACCTGATCGTGCTCGACGGAGGAGAGACTGTCGGCATCTTGTCGGTCCGCGACGTTGTCCGTTGCTGGACCGGGGACGGAGCGATCTGTCCGGTGCCGGCGAAGGTAGCCGTGGGGTGAAGGGGAGGTAGCAGGCCCACCATGGGGAGTGGGCTTGCTACCGCCACGGCCAGCGGATCGTGGACACGGCGCGGACCGGTGTCCTCACTCGCTCGTGTGCAGAGCACACTTCGCTCGCTGCGTCCTTGGTCAGCTTGGTCCACGACCCGCTGGTGGGTGAGTGAGACCCCCGCGGCTCAGGTAGCGCGGATCAGCTCTCGACGGGTGCGTCGAGCGGCAGTTCGTTGGTTTCGCGGCGGGTGTCTTTAATCCAGCGCGTGACGCACCAGACGGTCATGATCACACCCACCACGGTGAACTCGATGAACGTCGTCACGCCCACGAGCGCCAGCGTGATCCCCACCGCGGTCAGCAGCGGCAGGATGCTGGGTCCGGGCAGGTGGATCTCCTCGCCTACAGGCGGAACATCGGGATCTAGTGGGCTCATGAGACGTAGACGGCGGCGACCACGAAGGTGATGCCAAACATGAACATGCAGATCGCGGTCACGATCAGCCCGGTACGAATGTTCTTGAGTGCGAGGCGTCGAGTCATCATTGGCAGGCCTCCATTCTATAGATGTCGGTCGGCGACCATCGTGCAGAACAGCAGCGCCAGGTACGCCAACGAGTACAGATACAGGCGCAGCGCCGACTGGCGGTCGGCTCGTCGATACAAGCGCGCCGCGCCGGCGATGAAACCGACCCCGAGCACGAACGAAGCCACGGCATAGAAGACACCGAAGCCGCCTGCGCAGAACGGCAGCTGCGTGACGGCATACAGCAGCACCGAGTACAACAGGATCTGCCTGCGCGTCTCGGCCTCGCCGCGAACCACCGGCAGCATCGGCACGCCGACTTTTTCGTAGTCGCCCTTCATCAGCAGCGACAGGGCCCAGAAATGAGGTGGGGTCCAAAAGAACACGATGAAGAACAGGATCACCGCGGTGCCGCTGACCGAGCCGGTGACCGCTGCCCAGCCGACCAGTGGCGGTACCGCGCCCGCGGCGCCGCCGATGACGATGTTCTGCGGTGTGCGCCGCTTCAGCCACACCGTGTAGATGAACACGTAGCCGAGGAACCCGGAGAACGACAGGGCAGCTGCCAACGGGTTGACCGTCAGCGAAAGCTCGAGCAGCGACAGGAACGCGAGCGTGCAGCCGAACAGCAGTGCCGCTCGCGGCGAGATGCGTCCCGCCGGGATCGGACGAGTTGCGGTACGAGCCATCAACGCGTCGATGTCGCGGTCGAACCAATGGTTGACCGCGCCGGCGCCGCCGGCCGAAAGGTAGCCGCCCAAGCATGTCAGCGCGACGAGTAGCGGTGAGGGATCGCCCGCGATGTACATCGTGGCGATCGTCGTCAGCAGCAGCAGCGACTGAACCTTGGGCTTGGTCAGCTCGGCGTAATCGCTGAGCATCACCAGGAAGCGTGATGAGCGGCTATTGGGCTCGAGCGCAAGGACCGGCGACTCGATGGCGGATGCGGCCGCGCGCGTGGGTGGCGCGAGGCTCATGGGCTACACGCCGACCTGCGTGGTCCCCGCCGGGACTGTGGCCGTGCCGGCCGCATTTGCGCTGCGGCGCTCGATCTCGCGACGGATGTCCTTCATCGGTTCGCCCGAGCGCACCAGCGGCACTACGTCGAAGTTGTTGACCGGAGGGGGCGAGGCCGTGAACCACTCCAGTGTGTTCGCCTTCCAGGGGTCGGGGCCCGCGATCGCGCCGACTTTGAGGCTGCGCCACACGTTGACGATCGTGGCGATCACGCCGGCCGCCAGGATGAACGACCCAACGGTCGAGATCTGGTTGTACAGCGCGAGGTTCCCCACGTTGTCGTACTCGTACACCCTTCGCGGCATCCCGTCCATCCCGATCACGTGCTGGATCAGGAACGTGATCAGCACTCCCCAGAACATCAGCCAGAAGCTTAGCTTGCCGAGGCCTTCGCCGAGCATGCGCCCGGTGATCTTCGGGAACCAGTAGTAGATGGCCGCGAAGATTGGGAAGACGGCACCGCCGACGAGCACGAAGTGGATGTGGGCGACTACGAAGTACGTTTCGTTGAGCTGCCAGTCGACAGGGAAGATCGCCAGGAACACGCCCGAGATGCCGCCGATCAAGAACAGCGCGAGGAAGCCCACGCAGAACAACAGCGGCGTCTTGAATTCGATCGTCCCGCGCCACAGCGTGGCGATCCAGTTGAGCATCTTCACGCCCGTCGGGATCGCGATCAAGAACGAGCTGAGCATCACGAACACGAGGATCGCCTCGGGTATTGGCGTCGTGAACATGTGGTGCGCCCACGTCAAGAAGCCGAGGAACGCGATCGCGACGGTCGAGGCGGCGATCGCCTTGTAGCCGAAGATCGGCTTGCGCGCGAACACCGGCAGGATCTCCGAGACGATGCCGAACCCGGGCAGCACCATGATGTAGACCTCGGGGTGCCCGAAGAACCAGAACAGGTTCTGCCAAAGCAGCGGCGAGCCGCCCTCTGCCTGGTCGAACCAGTGTGTGCCGAAGTGCCGGTCGGTCAGCAGCATCGTCACCGCCGCCGCGATTACGGGCAGCGCGAAGATCAGCAGTACCGAGTACGTGAGCATCGCCCACACGAACAGCGGCAGCCGTCCCCAGCTCATGCCGCGTGCGCGCATGTTGGCGATCGTCGCGTAGAAGTTGATCGCGCCGACGAGTGAGGAGATACCCGTGAGGTGGATCAGGTAGATCCATGCGTCCTGGCCGCCTGAGGGGGAAAAAAGCGCGCTCGACAGCGGCGGGTAGCTGGTCCAGCCGGCTTCCGGCGGGCTCCAGAAGATCGACGCGTAGAACACGAGCCCCCCGGCGAGCAGCAGCCAAAAGGAGAGCGCGTTCAAGCGCGGGTAGGCCATGTCGCGCGCGCCGATCATTAGCGGCAGGAAGTAGTTGCCCAGGCCCGCCATCATCGGCACCACGAACAGGAAGACCATCGTCGTGCCGTGCATCGTGAACAGCTGGTTGTAGGTATCGGGCGTGACCAGCGTGTTGTTCGGCGCCCCTAGCTGCAGGCGGATCATCAGCGCCTCGACGCCGCCGAGGCAGAAGAACATGAACGTTAGGACCATGTACATGATCCCGATCTTCTTGTGGTCGGTGGTCGTCAGCCAGCTCGTCCAGCCGCTCGCCTCGTGCTCCACGTGATGGGCGTGAACCTGCGGGATGGGGGCTGCGTAGGTGGCCATGGGATCTGCTGGTCTCCTCGACGTTGCTAGGGGTTCTCGACCTGTTCAGGGCCGGACTGCGATTCGAGTTTTTTGCGTGCCTTGGCCGCTTCTGCGTTCGCTTCGGAGATCGCTTCCTTCTGGCGTGCCAGCCATGTTTCGAACTGGGCCGGTGGCACTGCCTTGACGGTGGCGATCATGCGCGCATGTCCGCGGCCGCACAGGAAGGCGCACTGCCCGCGGTAGATGCCTGGCTTCGAGATCTTGAACCACGTGTAGTTGTGGTAGCCGGGCACGACCTGGAACTTGCCCCCCAGTTCCGGGATCCACCACGAGTGCACGACATCCTCGGAAACGAGGTCCAAGCTCACGGTGGTGTTCGTCGGCACGACCATTTCCTCATACGAGTAAGGCGCGCCCAGGCCGTCCGGTTCGCTTGCGCCGGGGTACACGAACTGCCAGATGTACTGTCGGCCGATCACGTTGATGTCCAAAGCTTTGCCGTCGGGGGGGAGCCTGCGATTGGTGCTCGCGTACAGCAGGTTGTTCTGTTCGCCCAGCTGGCTCAACGATGCCCCGTTTGCGCCCGAGTTGGGCGGGTTCTGGATCGAGGAGAGCTTCGAGAAGGTCAGGATCGCCAGTGCCACCAGGATCACCGCGGCGGCCGCCGTCCAGCCGATCTCCAGGCGCGTGTTGCCGTGGATCTGAGCTGCCACCGCGCCCTTGCGCTTGCGGAACTTGATCAGCGCGTAGGCGAGGCCGCCCTCGACTGCGAAGAAGATCAGCAGCGCGATCACGAGCGTGATCTTGTAGAGCGTGTCGATCTGGTTCGCGTTCGGCGAGCCGCCCGACTCGGGGGTGAAGAAAGCGAGGATTGAGGGGAGCATGTGGTTCAAGGCGGGGGGATTCTATTCACGCCCGGGCGGGACGCGCTTGATGACATTTGCCACGAGGCTTTTGGGCGCCTCTCAGGCCCCTTTGAAATGGGCCTGACGCTTCTGTACAAATGCCATCGCGCCCTCGAGGAAATCCTCGCTGTCAGCCATCTCCTGCTGGATCTGAGCCTCCAGCTCGAGCTGCTCGGCCATGCGCGGATATAGCCAGTTGTTCAGCTGGCGCTTGGTGCCGGCGTAGGAGCGTGTGGGCCCACACGCCATCTCCGCCGCCAGCGACAGCGCCTCTGCCGCGAGGCTCTTGTCGGCGCTCACGCGGTTGATCAGCCCCCACTCGAGCGCCTTCGCAGCCGGCAGGCGCTCGCCGAGCATCGCCAGCTCACTGGCGCGCGCCATGCCCACGCGGCTGGGTACGAACAGCGACGATCCGCCGTCGGGGACCAGGCCGATGTTCACGAACGCGAGCAGGAAGTACGCGCTCTCGGCGGCCACGATCAAATCGCAGCACAGCGCTAGCGAGCAGCCGATGCCCACGGCCGGTCCGTTGACCGCTGCGATAACGGGCTTTGGCAGCTCGCGGATCGCGTGCATGATCGGGTGGTAGCGCTCGGTCAGCACCTTGTACACATTCGGGCGCCCGTCCGGCGTGGTCTCGCCGCCGCTCACGTCCTTGAGATCGGCACCTGATGAGAAGGCGCGGCCGGCGCCCGTGATCAGCACCGCGCGGACAGCGTCATCGGCGGCGCTTTGGCGTAGCGCGGCGAGCAGGTCCACGCCGAGCTGCACGTTCCACGCGTTCAGCGCGTGCGGTCGGTTCAGCTCGATCGAGGCGGTCGCGTCTGCCACCGTTATGTTCACCGTCTCGAGCTGGGTGCTGTGCTCGCTCATCGCTCTCCCTTGGCTAGATCTCGCGGTGATCCTATGGTGTGGGGGATGAGACGTCCCGTGATCGGCATCTGCACCGCAATCGAGCGCGCCAAGTGGAGCGTCTGGGATCAGCCGGCGGCGCTGTTGCCGCTCGGCTACATCGGGGCCGTACAGCGGGCGGGTGGTCTGGTGGCGATGCTGCCACCCGACGCCGAGCTCGTCGAGGACCCCGATCAGGCGCTGGCGCTACTCGACGGTCTGATCCTTGCCGGTGGCGCCGACATCGACCCGGCCTCCTACGGCCAGGTCGCGCACGCGGAGACGGTGGGCACGGTGCCCGAGCGCGATGCGTTTGAGATCGCGCTCGCGCGCGCTGCGATCGAGCGCGACCTGCCACTGCTCGGCATCTGCCGCGGCATGCAGCTGATCAACGTCGCCCGTGGTGGCACGCTCCTGCAACACCTGCCGGAGCGCCTCGGCCACCATGAGCACCGGCGCGTGCCTGGATCGTTCGACGGTGCTGAGCATGACGTCGTGCTGACGGAGGGCTCGCTGGCCGCCACCGCTGCGAGGGAGCTCGTGCACTCGACCCGTTCCCACCACCACCAGGGCGTCGATCGACTGGGGGAGGGGCTTCTGGTCAGCGGCATCTCCACGCTTGACGAGCTGCCCGAGGCGATCGAGTGGGCGGGCGGGCTATCCGATCATCGGTTCGTACTGGGCGTGCAGTGGCACCCTGAGGCCGACACCGCGAGCTCCGTCGTCGGCGCGCTCGTCGATGCTGCCGCCGCAGCCAGGGTCTCCGAGTAGGGTCCCGGCGCCAGACATATACTCACCGCCCAGTGCGGCTGTCGAAGGCGATCAGAGCAACCGCATGGGGGATGGTGGTGGCGGGAGTCGCCGCGCCGCTTGTGCGCAAGCGTGTGAGCGCTCCGCCGCTCGTCGTCCAGAGTGTTGCGTTCGGCGCGCCCGTGGGGTTGGCCGTGGCGATGCGCCGCTCGCGTGGGCGCGACATCGCGGTGTGCGCATTGCAGATGTGGGCATATCTGGCGGCCTACAAGACGCCGCATGACGATCCCGACGCCCAGGCCGGGCGCGTGCACGTTGACTACCCGATCACCGTCGATCGCGTCTTCGGGCTGGGCGAGCTGCCGACCGTGCGCCTGCAGCGCTCGCTGGCCGGCAGCGGTGCCACCGCTGCCGACTGGACGGCACTCGATCGCCTGCTCGTGTGGGCTCACTGGAGCTGGTTTCTGATCCCCCACGGCTCGCTGCTCTACATCCTCGTGTGCCGCCCGGCGAGCTTCAAGCGCGCGGCCGTGTTCACCTATGCGGTGTTCGACCTCGGCGCCGGCGTCTACTGGCTGTTGCCAACCGCGCCACCGTGGTACGCGGCTGCGATGGGCCACGAGCAAGACAGCTCAGAGCCCGCCGTGCGACGCATGATGGTCGAGTATGGGGAGCTGTTCTGGGGAGACCGCTGGGGCTCGCTCTACAGTGTGTTTGGAGGTAATCCCCTGGCCGCGATGCCCTCTTTGCACTTCGCCACATCCGTGATGGCAGCGCTCCTCCTTGCTGAGGCGGGGCCGGTGTCGGGCGCGCTCGGGGTGGGATATGCGGCCACGCTCGGCGTTGCACTGGTGTATCTGGGCGAGCACTATGTCGTCGATTTGATTGGGGGAGCGGCGTTGACTGCCGCGGTCAGGCGGTGGGGACCGCGCGCGGGCCCGCTCATCGCAGGTGTGGGGCGCGCGGTTTCAAGGCTCGAGCAGCTGGCCCACGAGGCGGTTTGAGGAGGAGTAGGTGAGCACCAGCGAGGTGAGGCGGGGCGACGAGCGCCAGACAGTGGGGGAGCGGGAAATGCATGAGCTGGATGGCGCCGGGAGGCGCTCCACCCAAGCGGAGGAGATGCCGCGCGTGATCTTCACGCGGCGGCAGATCGTCCTGTTCGCGGTGTTCATCCTCTCCGGCGTCTGTTTCCTTTACTTCGTGCTGCCCAAGCTCGCCGGTGTGGGCAAGACGCTCGACCGGATCGAGGGTGGCGACAGCTGGTGGGTGGCATTCGGCGTGGTGCTCGAGCTGCTGTCGTTTGCCGGCTATGTCGTCTTGTTCCGCTCGGTGCTGGCACGTGGGCAGGAGCGGGTCGGCTGGCTGGAGAGCTATGAGATCACCATGGCCGGCCTTGTTGCCACGCGTTTGTTCGCCGCTGCTGGGGCGGGCGGTGTGGCGCTGACTGCATGGGCGCTGCGGCGCTCTGGCATGGAGCCGCGGCTGGTCGCCTGCCGGATGGTCGCGTTTATGGTGCTGCTGTACGTGGTTTATGCGGGCTCGCTGCTGCTCGATGGCATCGGCCTTGGCACCGGGCTGTTCCCAGGGGGCGGATCGTTTGCGATCACGCTTGTCCCTGCGATCGTCGCCGCCGTCCTGTTCGCCATGGCCGGTGCGATGGCGCTGCTGCCGGGAGACCTCGAGCGACGCTTGAACGGCTGGGCGAGCGGCTCCGGGCGCGCCGCCCACTGGGTTGCCCGTGCGGTCACCATCCCAGCCCTCGCCGCGAACGGCGTGCGCACCGCGATCGACTTGATTCGCAGCCGTGATGCCAGACTGCTTGGCGCGCTCGCCTGGTGGGGCTTCGATCTGTCGGTTCTTTGGGCGATGTTCCACGCGTTTGGCTCCGCGCCGCCGTTCACCGTCATCTGGATGGCCTACTTCATCGGGATGCTCGGCAACCTGTTGCCGCTGCCCGGTGGGCTCGGGGGTGTCGAGGGCGGAATGATCGGCGCGCTGGCCGCATTCGGCGTGCAACTCGACCTGGCGGTGGTGGCCGTCCTCTCATACCGGGCGATCTCTTTCTGGCTGCCCACGCTGCCAGGGCTGGTTGCCTACTTCCAGCTGCGGCGCACGGTGGCGCGCTGGCAGGACGAGCAGCCGGCCAAGGGTGCCGGAGGTGCGCTTGGGGGATCCCCTGAGCCGGCGAGCGCGCTTTAGGGTTCGTAGGGTAGATGCACTCCGTGAGGGCAGCAGATCCCTCACGCGAGGCAGCTGAATTGCTATACTTTACAAAGTAAAGTGCCTTGGGTAGAGACCCAGGATCAGACCAGGAGAAGAGATGAGCGACGTCGAGAACGTGATCATCATCGGCAGTGGGCCGGCTGGCTATACGGCAGGTCTATACACCGCGCGCGCCAACCTGCGCCCACTCGTGATCGAGGGTTTCGCCTGGGGCGGCCTGTTGCAGCAGACGACCGACGTAGAGAACTACCCAGGCTTCCCCGAGGGCGTGATGGGCCCGGAGATGATGCAGAAGTTCCGTGACCAGGCCGAGCGTTTCGGCGCGCGCCTGCTGACCGAGCAGGCCGACCGTGTTGAGCTCGCCAGCGGATCGGATCCCGACCACTTGGCCGTGCATCGCGTGTGGGTGGGAGAGACCGAATACCGGGCGCGTACGATTGTGCTGGCGATGGGCGCCGAGCACAAGAAGCTCGGTGTGGTCGGTGAGGATGCGCTCTCTGGGCGTGGCGTCAGCTACTGCGCCACTTGCGACGCGGCGTTCTTCCGCGACGCGCAGACGATTATCGTCGGCGGTGGCGATTCAGCCATGGAGGAGGCGATCTTCCTTTCGAAGTTCGCAGCCAAGGTGACAGTCGTGCATCGACGCAACGAGTTCCGCGCATCCAAGATCATGCTCGAGCGGGCGCGTGCGCAGTCGAATATCGAGTTCGTCACCCCATACACCGTCAAGGAGTTCGTAGCCGCCGAGCATGGTGCGCTCGGCCACGCCACGCTGATCAACACCGAGAACGGCGAGGAGCGCGAGCTCCCCGTATCCGGGGTGTTCATCGCGGTCGGCCACGAGCCTCAGTCAGAGCTGGTGCGCGGGCAGGTGGACGTCGATGAGAACGGCTACGTCGTCACTGAGGGCAAGTCGACTCGCACCAAGCTCCCCGGAGTGTTCGCTGCTGGCGACCTTGTCGACCATACCTACCGCCAGGCGATCACCGCCGCCGGCTCCGGCTGTGCCGCGGCGCTCGACGCCGAGTGGTACCTGCGCGACACACCCGGCGTGCCGATACCTGAGGGCATGCCGTTGGGCGACCCAGCTGAAGCGCAGTGGGAGCCCGTTGGCGATACGCAGTCGTCGGCCTAGGTCTCGGCGGGTGCCGTGCGCCTGAACTCCGCCTGACGCCACGGCAGGCGCCTGTGCAGCGCCGGTCGCTCCACGAAGCGCCACAACAGGTCGGAAGCGATCAGCGTGGCCGCGGTCGCGCCCACGAGCAGCAGCGCGAAGGTCGTCTTCACGCCGTGGCTGTGGCCAAAACGCGCGAGCACGTGCGTCATCAGCCCCAGATGGATCAGGTAGATGCCGTAGGAGCGCTCTCCGAGCCAGTGCATCACGCGGTTGTCCAGCACACGCCAGCAGCCGCCCGTCGTCCACTGCAAGAGCAGCGTCGCTGCCAACAGCGCCCCACAGCCGAGCGTCACGAGGATCTCCCGCAGGCCGTAGTGGTAGTACGCCAGCGACACGAACACGCCCAGTAGCGCCACGCACAACGCCAACGCGCCCCACGCCCAGATCCGCCCGGCGCGCGTGCCACGCAGCCTCGGCGCCGCGAACGGCTCCACCGCCGCCAACGCCACCCCGGGGATGAACGCGAACAGGTACTCGGCGATGTTGTAAGTGAGCGCCAGCGGGTTGCCTGCGAGATGCTTGAGGTAGAGGCTCACCACATACGCCACCGCGAGTGCGCTCAGCACGATCGCCAGGCGCTGATGAGGCGTGTTGCCAAAGCGTCGCTTCGTTGCCACGAACGCCACCGCGGCGATCGGGATGAGGATGTAGAACGCCACCTCCAAGTCCAGCGTCCATGCTTGGCCCATCACGTTGATGGCAGTCGTCGGATGGTAGTTCTGCGCGAACCCATAAACGCTCAGTAGGCCCAAAAGGCCACCTTCGCCGCGATCCCAGATTACGTAGATGGTGGTCACTACCCAGAAGGCCGGGATGATCCGTAGTGCGCGGTTACGGAAGTAGCGCGAGATCGACGGTAGCGGCGTGCCCAGCGTGTATGTCGCCAGGAACGTGCGCGTCAGCAGATACCCAGACAGCGCAAAGAAGATGTAGATCCCCGCGCGCATGTTCACGAACTCGGGTGCCAGCACGCCAAAGATCGGCTTGAACTGAGCCGTCGTGCCTTCGCCGCTCACCGAGCCTTTGCCCAAGCTCCAGATCAGCGTGGCAATGCCCGCGTGGAAGACGAGCACGAACAGCGCCGCCAGCGCACGCAGGCCGTCTCCCGCGGTGAACCGGCGTGGGACCGCATCGCTAACCGTCACCGGCTCTACTGTGGCATTGCTCATGGGCGATCCTTCGGCAGGCAAACGCAGCTAGCTTAGTCCGGGAGTGTCGCCGTGGTCGCTGCTCTGCACGCGAGCCGTAGTCCCGTCTGAGCGCTCCCCCATCGGTCCGCCCTCAAACCTCATAGTCGAAGAAACCAGACCCTGTCTCGCGTCCCAGCCGCCCTGCCGCCACCATGCGGCGCAATTCCGGCGCCGGGCGGTAGCGCTCCTCGCGATACTCGTCGCACAGCGCTCCCAGCACCGTCAGCACGTGATCGAGGCCGATCGCATCGGCCCACTCGAGTGGGCCGCGGGGATGGCTCAACCCGAGCACCATCCCCGTGTCGATGTCGCGGGCGTCGCCCACACCCTCGCCCAGCGCAAACGCAGACTCGTTGATCAGCTGGCAGACAATCCTCCCCAGGACCAGGCCGGGCGCGTCGCCAACCCAGACAGTGTGCTTACCGAGCGCGGTGAAGAAGCGCTCCGCGCGGCCCGCCGCCACGGGCGAGGAGCTCTCGCTGCGGGTCAGCTCCACCAGGTTCGCGTGCTCCAGCGGGCCGACCACGTGGAAGCCCACCGCGCTACCGCCTGGATCCAGTGCACCCAATGAGCCCTGCGCGCAAAGCAACACCCGAGCGCCGCCCTGCGGGTGGGATAGGCCGCGACGGTCGGGCTGACCGTCAGGGGCTCCACTACCACTGCGGCCGACGGGGCTTGCCTCGCAATCAAGCACCAGCGAGGGCAGCACACCGCTCTTGGGCGCATGTGGCGAGCGCACCTCATAGCCGGCCGCTTGCGCCGCCACCCGCAACTCGTCTGCGAGCACGCTCTCGCCCGCGATCACCACCACGCCCTCGCCGTTGTGGCCGGGCGAACCCGACTCGAGCGGCTCCGGGTCGGGCGCGCGGTGGGCGCTGGAGACTTCCGAGTAGTCGTAGTAGCCGCGGCCGCTCTTGCGCCCATACAGCCCCGCCGCCACATAACGCGCCGCGATCATCGACGGGCGCCAGCGCGGCTCGCCAAAACTCTGCTCGTAGAAGCTCTTTGATATCTCAAAGCCCGTGTCCACGCCCACCAGGTCCATCAGCTCGAACGGACCCATACGAAAGCCGCCTTGCATCCGGCAGATGCGGTCGATCGTCTCGAGATCCGCCGCCTGCTCCTGCAGTAGACGTAGCGCCTCCAGGCCAAACGGGCGGTTGCAGCGGTTGACGATGAACCCGGGGCCGTCCTTCGCAACGATCACCGTCTTGCCCATCGCTTCGCCTGTCGCCTGGGCGATTGCCAGCGCCTCAGCAGAGGACTCCACGCCTGCCACCACCTCCAACAGGCGCATCAGCGGTGCGGGATTGAAGAAGTGCATGCCCACTACCCGCTCGGGGTGCGTTGCGCCGGTGGCGATCGCCGTCACCAGCAGCGACGAGGTGTTCGTCGCAATCACGCAGCTCTGGCTGACTATCTCTGACAGCTCCCCGTACATCTCGTGCTTGAGCTCCAGGCGCTCGGGCGCCGCCTCGATCACGAGATCACAGTTGGCTAGCGCCGCCATGTCGTCCACCGGCTGCAGGCTCTCCGCCGCCCGTGTGGCCTGCTCGTCTGTCAGCTTGCCCTTCTCCGCTTCCTTTGCCAGTCCCCGGCGCGCGTTCTCCACGCCCTTCTCTAGCGCTTGTGGGAATGGGTCATACAGCAGCGTGCGCGCACCCGAGCGCGCGGCCAGTTGGGCGATGCCGTTACCCATCGTCCCGGCTCCCAACACGCCGATGACGGACGCCGGCCTACCCACCCCGCCGGCGGAGCCGGCCTCATCATCCTGCTGTACCTGCTCCTGAGCGGACATGCGACTGGACCCCGCCCGGCGCTCAGGAGGGAATGAGCGCGTTGATCCCGGTCACGCTACGCCCGATGATCAGTTTCTGGATCTGCGAGGTGCCCTCATAGATCGTCGTCACGCGTGCGTCGCGGAAGTAACGCTCCACCGGGTGGTCGTCCACGTAGCCCGCGCCGCCGTGCACCTGGATCGCCATGTTCGCGCACTCGAGCGATGCCTCGGTTGCGTGCAGCTTGGCAATGGATGTCTCGAGGGTATTTGGCCGGCCCTGGTCCTTGAGGAAGCCTGCGCGCCACACCAGCATCCGCGAGGCGTCGGTCTTCAGGACCATGTCGGCGATCATTGCTTGCACCAGCTGGAAGCTCGCGATTGGCCGCCCGAACTGCTCGCGCTCCTTGGC
>DATHLT010000135.1:0-6248 GCA_035487855.1 Solirubrobacteraceae bacterium | reverse complement strand
CACGCTCAGGGCGATGACGAGCGCCGGCGAAGTCTGCCAGGAGCAGGAACTGCTGCCACCTGCCACGATCGCGATTCGCACGTCGCTGGAAGCGTTGTCCGGGCCGCGTGTGGTCGTGCGCGTGCGGCGCGACGGGGAGCTGCTGACGAGCGGCGAACGGGGCTCCGCGTGGACGCGTCAGAACGTGACGATCCCCGTGCGCAGCCTGGCGCACGCCGTTCCGCGAGTCAGCGTCTGCTTTGCGCTGGCGCCGAAGGACGAAACGGTCGATCTCGACGGAGGACGCTCGGCGCACCCGCTGGTCGCCGCCGGCGCAGCCAGGGTGGGGGGGTCGACGGCAACGCTCTACCTGCCGCCCGTCGCGCGGCCTCTGTCCTCGGCGATCCGGATCGAATACCTGCGCGCGGGAGACCGCTCGTGGTGGTCGCAGGCCGTGCAGGTGGCCAGGCGCATGGGGCTGGGTCGCGCGCCGAGCGGCACCTGGCTCGTGCTGGTCGTGCTCGTCGCGATGGCGTCGCTGGTCGTGCTCGTCTCATGGCTGCTGCTGCGGCGGCCATCGTGAGCGCACAGCGTCTGCTCCCAATTGCCCGGCCCCGCGTCGCGTCAGGCCGTCGCGGGGTGTCTCGCCTGCGCCGCATCCCGACTCCGGCCTGGATTGCGCTGGTGGCGTGTGTGAACGCCGTCTGCTGGTCGGTGATCTCGCCGCCGTTCGAGGTGGCTGATGAAACGGCGCATTTCGGCTATGTCAAGCAGCTCGCCGAGACCGGGCGGCTGCCGCACACGGGCGTCGGCTCGATTCCCAGGGAAGTGGCGATTGCGCTGACGGACCTGCGCGTCTTCAAGCTCAGCGAGGACGCGGCGGGTGGCACGGTGGCGTCGGTGGCCGAACAGCAGAGGTTGGAACGCGCCGTCGCGCGCGCGGCGCAACTGCCGCGCGAGGGCAGCGAAACGGCTGGGGTGGCGTCCTCGGAGCCGCCGCTGTACTACGCACTCGAGGCGATTCCCTACAGACTGGCGTTCAATTCCTCGATTCTCGTGCGCTTGACGCTGATGCGGCTGCTCAGTGCCCTGCTCGGCGGTCTCACAGCCTTGTTCGTATACCTATTCGTGCGCGAGGCGCTGCCGGCCGAGCCGTGGGCTTGGACGCCGGCCGGTCTGGCAGTTGCGCTGCTGCCGCTGCTTGGCATGCTCTCGGGCGCGGTCACTCCGGACGCGTTGCTTTTTGCCGTGTGCGCTGCCGTCTTCTTCCTGTTCGCAAAGGCGTTCCGCCGTGGCTTGTCCCGTGCGCTGGCGGCCTGTATCGGCGCGGCGATAGCCGTCGGCCTGCTGACCAAGCTCAACTTCATCGCCCTGCTCCCCGGCTGTCTTGCCGGGCTCCTGGTCCTGGGGGCTCGGGTTGGACGCACGTCCAAGCGCGACGCGTGCGGCCGTCTGGCGCTTGCGTGCGCGATTGCGGTGAGCCCGCTCGCCGCTGCGCTGATCGCCGGCAGGCTGACGCCCCACATCGGAGTGCACATACTCAGCAGCTCACTTGCCGGTCTCAGCCATCACGGTTCGATCCCAGCGAAGCTGGAATATCTGTGGCAGCTCTACCTGCCGCGCCTGCCGGGGATGAGCAGCGATTTTCCTGGGCTGTCCACGATCCGCCAGATATGGCTCAACGGCTTCGTCGGTGTCTACACGTGGGCGAACATCGCGTTCCCGACGTGGGTGGATCTGCTGGCGCTGATCCCGACGGCGGCGATCGCGGCGCTGTGCGCGAGGACGCTCGTGCTGCGCCGGGACGCGTTGCGCGCCCGCACGCTCGAGCTCTGCGTTTACGCGCTGATCGCCGCCGGCGTGCTGGTGTCGATCGCGATCCTGTCCTACTCCACCTTTCCCGGGATCGGGGCGCAGTTCGGACGCGTTCGCTACCTGTTTCCGTTGCTGGCGCTGCTTGGCGCGGTCCTGGCGCTCGCGGCACGAGGGGCGGGGCGGCGCTGGGGCCCTGCGGTGGGCGCGCTGATCGTGGTGCTGGTGCTCGCGCAAAACCTGCTCACACAACTGCTGTTCGTCTCGCGCTATTACGGCTGATCGCCCACAGGCTGCGCGTGGGCGATAGCAGTTGGAGACGATTTCGCGTATCGCTTGCTTTGAAGTCCTCGGCCTGCTACATACGATCGTGAAGTACCAGCAGCAGACTACTAGTGCTGGCCATCTCGGGTCGGCCCCGGGGGATGTCGAGGAAACGACGCAGCTCTTTGAGTCGATCCAAACGCTCAAGGAGAAGCAACCATGATGAAACGTATTGGCGTTACGGGCTTGATCGTCGCCGCGGTGCTCGGACTGAACGGTCTTGTGGCCTCGTCGGCCTCGGCCCAGGTGTATGGGTGCTACAAGATCAGCGAATTCAAACTGACTGCGCCCAAAAAAGGAGGTACTTGGAAAAACTCCGCGTGCACCGAAAGGGCTGCGCAGTTAGAAGGCGAATATGTTTTAGTCTTACTGACACAGTTCAAGGTAGATAACTTATGGTGTGCGGAAATCAAAAACATCGGGGCAGAATCAGAAGACGGATATTACACAAACAATAAATGCGAAACAAAACTCCCAGAAGGAGAAAAAAACAAGAGCAACTTCACTGAAGTTATCGTGCCATTCGAATGCCGTAAAATCAGTGAATTCAAAGCAAAAGTAAAAGGGGGTACCTATACAGAAGCAGGATGCAAAGTATTAGCCGCAATATTAGAAGGCGAATATGTCTTAGTTAAGCTGCTGGGCTTCGTGAGGGAAACGTTATGGTGTGCAGAACTTAACTTAAATATCAAGACGGAGAACGCAGAAGACGGATACTACACGAACAATAAATGCGAAACAAAACTGCCAGAAGTAGAAAAAAATAAAAGCGACTTCACTGAAGTGGTGGTACCAGCGGGGCGCTTACCCGACGTCTCTGTCACGTTAGGCAGCTATCCGCTGCATCTGAACTACTTAAGCAACACCGTAAAAACAAAAGTCGAAAATACCAGCGGCTCTATCCTCAGCGGCGAAGGATGGCACCTGTTATATTTAACTGGTGAATTAACAGCGTTAGGTACCTTCCGAGCCATCTTCTTAAAATACGTCAAAGGCACCGAAAAATGCTTCAACCAAGGTGAAGAAGCAAACGGTGAAGTGCTGGTGGAAGGGTCATTCCACATCGTCTACACGAGTTTAGCCGGCTCGACCCAGGGCTTACAGATCGGGGTCCTGTACTTAATCAAAGAACTGAACGGCACCACCGGCATCAAATGTAAAACAAGCGGCATCGAAATCAAGGTCAGGGGCTCGGTGATCGGGAGCATCAACGTCGGCAGCACTGGCGAAGGCGAACGGATTGGCCAGAAAAGCGTCCTGACCGGCACGTCCGGAAAACAGGCGATCCGGGCGTACTGGAACGATGCCGGGACAGGGTTGCTGGCGCAGCTCTTATCCAGCCTCGGGGCGGGCTTCCTCGAAACCAACTTAGTAATCGAAGGGGAACCTGAAGTTACCGCGTTAAACGGAGCGATGTACCAGATCACAGGCATTTGATCGGTGTCGTGGCTGCCACGGATCGGCGCCCCGGCATAGTAGTGCGGTGAACCTTCACGGAGTAAGAGCGGGTACGTGGGATCGGGTGATCCCACGTACCACTCGCCTCTCAAATGTCCGGGCTCACTGTCGGCGGCAGGTTTGAGATCCAGTAGTCACTCGGCTTCTCGTGGCCCTCGGGCAGCTCGCGCTGCGCTCGAACTTGGCGAGAGCGCCTACTTCCCCTCGCGCCCCCGCTGCCTGAGAAACCGCTGGAATTCGCTGGCGAGGATGTCGCCCGAGGGCAGATCCTCTGGCGAGCTCTGCTCTTCGCTGTCCGCCGCCTGCTCCAGGCGTTCGACGAACGCTTGGATGTCGGGATCGCTGCGCACCGCCAGCCCGACCTGGCGCTCGTAGTCGGCCGCTGAGCTCTCGAGCTCGGACACGTCCACCGACACTCCGATCAGGCCTTCGATCTTGCGCAGCAGCGCCAGCGCCGCCTTCGGGTTGGACGCCGCCGCCACGTAGTGCGGCACCGACGCCCACACGCTCGCCGACGGCAACCCGGCGTTCGCGCACGCCGTGTGCAGGACGCCGACGATGCCGGTCGGCCCCTCGTAGCTCGACGGCTGGATGCCGAGGCGCTCGAGCAGCGCCGCGTCGGAGGCGTGGCCGGTCATCCCGACCGGGCGCGTGTGCGGCACGTCGCCGAGCAGCGCGCCCAGCGTCACCACCACCTGCACGCCCAGCGCCTCCGCGAGATCGACGATGTGCGTCGTGAACGCGCGCCAGCGCATCGACGGCTCGACGCCCTGCACCAGCACCAGGTCGCGCGGCGCGCGCGGCGCCGGAGCCTCGAAGATCTCGACCGTCGGCCACCTGATCTCGCGGGCGCCGCCTTCAGACTCGCCGTCCTCGGCCAGACGGATGCACGGGCGGTTGGCCTGGAAATCGTAGAACTCCTCCGAGTCGATCTGCGCGAAGCGCTGCGCGTTCAGCGCCGAGGCGAGGAACGACACCGCCCCCGACGCCGCGTCGCCGGCGTCGTTCCAGCCTTGGAATGCGCACACCATCGCCGGGGCCCTCAGGCCGTCCGGACGCCGGTCCCAGATCAGGGGCTGCATCCGAACCACCGTACATCATGGGTCGATGGCTTCCGTCATGCGTTCCTCACTCGAGCACGACCGTGCCGGCGCCGCGCAGCAGACCGTCGCGACGTTGCGCTGCGACGACGAGGTCGACGCCGTGTTCGCGTGCACCCGCAAGGAGCGCCAGATCTCGCGCGCAGGCACCCCGTACCTGACGCTCGAGCTGCACGACAGCACCGGCGCGATCGTGGCGCGCGCCTTCCGTGAGGCTGACCTGCTCGCCGGACGCTTCGAGCGCGGCGAGCTCGTGCGCGTGCGCGGGCGCGTGCAGCGCTTTCGCGACGCGCTCCAGATCGAGCTCGCGGCGATCGAGCGCGCGGAGGGCCAGTCCGCCGACCCGACCCGCTTCCTGCCCACCGCCTACCGCGACCGCGACGAGCTCGAAGGCTTCCTCGAGCACCTCGCGCGCGAGGTCTACGACCCGGCGCTGAAGGCGCTGCTCGAGACGCTGCTCGGCGACGAGCGCCTGCGCGAGCAGCTGCGCCTCGCACCCTGCTCGCTGCCCGCCGCGGCGTCGAGCGGGCGCACGCCCGCGGGCCACCACGCCTACCTCGGCGGGCTGCTCGAGCACACCGTCGCCGTCGCCACGATGGCGCTCGAGCTGTGCCCGCTGCACCCGCGCCTGGATCGCGACCTGCTGCTGAGCGCCGCGATCGTGCACGACCTCGGCAAGACACGCGAGTTCAGCTACGGCGCCGAGATCGAGCGCAGCCGCGAGGGCGCGCTGCTCGGGCACGTGGAGCTGGGGCTGCGGGTGATCGCTGAGCACGCGCCGACGGTCCTCGACGGCGAGCGCAGGCTCGCGCTCGAGCACTGCGTGATGCTCCACCACGGACCCGAGCAGTCATCCGGGCAGCGCTTTGCCTCGCCCGAGGCGCTGGCTCTGTATCGGCTCAACTCGCTCGACGCTCAAGTCAAGGGTGCGCTCGAGCACGGAGGCCCCGCCGTCACTGCCTGAGCGGGCCGGCGCGGCGCCCGCGGCGTCTCCCCGAAACGCTGGAGATTCCGGTCAAGAGGGCCCCTCGCAATGCCGATAGAAGCGGTGATGGGCGATTCCGCTACGCCAACCGTTGACACGTCTGAGGACACCGCGCCTGACGAGGCCGTGGACGAGCGTCGGGCGGTCGCGCGGGACACCGACGAACAAGAGCAGAAGGGCCTGTACCCGCCGCGCCACCCGGGGCGCTCGCAGCGGATGATCGGCGAGGTCGTCGTCGACCTCGGCCTCGCAGACCAGGAGACCATCGAGGCGGGCGTCGCTGCGGCGCGCGCGCAGGGCCGTCC
The DNA here is from genome assembly GCA_035487855.1 of Solirubrobacteraceae bacterium. Taxonomy (GTDB): domain Bacteria; phylum Actinomycetota; class Thermoleophilia; order Solirubrobacterales; family Solirubrobacteraceae; genus Palsa-744. Next base: position 285 of record DATHLT010000135.1, on the reverse strand, counting down.
CACCGGCGTCGTGCTCGTCGAGCAGGGGATCCTGCGCCACGACCAGCTGGCGCGCGTCGTCGCCGAGCGCTTCGGCCTGGACTTCGTCGACCTGTCCGTCTACGACGTCGACATGGGAGCCGTCAACCTGATCAACTCCGAGACGGCCAAGCGCTACCAGGCGGTCCCGGTCGGGTTCATCGACGACGGCTCGCTGCTGCTCGCGATGGCCAACCCCACGAACGTGCTCACGATCGACGACGTCGGCATGATGACCGGCCGTCGCATCAGGCCGGCGGCCGCGTC
>DATHLT010000134.1:0-4401 GCA_035487855.1 Solirubrobacteraceae bacterium | reverse complement strand
TGTTGCCGACGATCGCCTGGTGCTTCATCCGCTGCATCTGCGCAGCGGTGATGATGTCCTTGTTGCCCGTCGTCGTGATGAAGATGTCCGCCGTGGCGAGCACTTCGTCGAGCGTCTTGACCTCATAGCCCTGCATCGAGGCCTGCAGCGCGCAGATCGGGTCGATCTCGGTGACGATGACCCGAGCCCCCTGGCCGCGGAGCGACTCGGCGCAGCCCTTGCCGACGTCGCCGAAGCCGCACACGACCGCGACCTTGCCGCCGATCATTACGTCGGTGGCGCGGTTGATGCCGTCGACCAGCGAGTGACGACAGCCGTACAGGTTGTCGAACTTGGACTTGGTGACCGAGTCGTTGACGTTGATCGCCGGGAACAGCAGCTCGCCGCTCTCCACCATCTCATACAGGCGGTGCACGCCGGTTGTGGTCTCCTCGGTGACGCCTTTGATGCCCTGCCCGATACGGGTCCAGCGCTGGGGGTCCTCGCTGAGCGTGCGCGTCAGCGTGTTGAGTATCACCGCGTGCTCATCTGATTCAGCGCTCGCCGGATCGGGGACCGCGCCGGCTGCCTCGTACTCAGTGCCCTTGTGCACCAGCAGCGTCGCGTCGCCGCCGTCATCGAGGATCATGTTCGGGCCGGCTGAGCCATCCTCACCTTCGGATGGCCAGCTGATGACCTGCTCCGTGCACCACCAGTACTCCTCAAGCGTCTCGCCCTTCCACGCATACACGGGCACGCCCCGCGGGTCCTCGGGCGTGCCATCGGGACCGACCGCTACGGCAGCCGCCGCATGATCCTGGGTGGAGAAGATGTTGCAACTGCACCAGCGAACCTCAGCGCCGAGCGCCGTCAGCGTCTCGATCAGCACGGCCGTCTGGATTGTCATGTGCAGTGAGCCGGTGATACGAGCGCCCTTTAGTGGCTGGGCGTCTGCGTACTCCGCGCGGATCGACATCAGACCTGGCATCTCGTGCTCGGCCAGCGTGATCTCCTTGCGCCCGAACTCTGCCAATGAGAGATCGGCAACCTTGAAATCGGTAGTAATAGCTGTGGGTGTCATAGCGGACATGACGAATCCTCCTGTCCGGTCAGGTGAGCGCCCTTGCTACATGAGGAAGGCCGAGCGTGGCGGAATTCAGCCCGTCGCAGCGCTCCTCGGCCGCCCCGGACGGTATCACACAGCTGCGCACCGTCAGGCGACTAACGCTGGGCCAGGGCAGCCTTCAGCTCGTCGATCAAATGGACCGGGCCGGGGTCCACGCCGCGCAGCGCAGCGAGGTAAATCGACACCAGATCACCCAGCAACACGAGGGAGATCACGCGCTCGATCGCGGTCTGCCCGCGTGTCTCCAGCCGATAGCTCGCCGCCGCATTGCCCGCGATCAGGCGCTCGGTCAAGTCCATCCGCTCCTTCACCCGTGGATGAGCGTCCGAGTCATCGAGGAACACCGCCGAGAAGCGTCCAATGCTCGCCGCGCCCTCCCAGCCTGAGATTTCGTTGTGATCGAGCTCCGGCAGTTCGTTGGAGAAGCACGGCTGCTTTGCGTTCTCGTTGATCTGCGTCTTCCAGCGGTAGGCGATCGGCGAGGTCAGCCCGGCGCCGGCTACCACCGGGGTTGTCCCGTTGAGACCGCGCGCGAGTTCCTTGGCGAGCGAGTCCTCCGGCGCATCCGGACCCCACTCTGCCACCAACTGCTCGATGTGCGAGGCGGCGACGTCGATCTCCGATGTCAGCCGCGGGCCGGCGCCGCACAGAGCGGCAACCTCCAGTGCGGCAACAATCATGTAGGCGACCGCCGCACGTGGCTGAAAGCCCCCCGGCAGCGGGATCACAGGCACACCGTCAGCGCGTGCCATCTCCGCGAGGCGACCGCCGGTGGTGACTACCGTGCGCTTGGCCCCCAGCGCCCCAGCGGACTCGTAACAGGCGAGTGTCTCCTCCGTCTCGCCTGAGTAGCTGGCGCACAGCACCATCGTGTCGGGCGTCGTCCACGGCGGCAGCCCATATGCGCGGGTGACGAAGATCGGACGCGAAGCGTGATCGCCCATCGCCGCGCGCGCCAGCGCACCGCCGATCGCCGAGCCCCCCATGCCGGCCACAACTAGGCCGGCGGTCGTGTCCCAGTCCTGCATGATCGCCGACTCCACCCGCCACAGCGCGTCACGCAGGTGCTCTGGCAGCGCCAGCACGTCGCCGAGCTGATTGGACGGATCGACCCGGGCAATAGCCGCTCGAGAGAGCTCCTCTGCCGTGGGTGCTGCGGTCGCACCGCCGTCGCTCATCTGCTGTTCGCCTCCTGTGGGACTGATTGGATTGGGGTCATCGACCGTCGCGATCTTGGTGGTTGGCGCCCTTCGCGAACCGGTATCACTAGAACTGGATCGCACCTTCAGGCAATTCGACACCAGGGAAGATACGCGCCCCGCAGGCGATCACGTTGTGCGCCCCTATCTTCACCCCGTCACCGAGCACCACTCCGCCGCTGATCTTGGTGCCCTCGCCGATCTGACAGCCGGCGCCCACGATGCAGTCGCGCAGCTCGCAGCCCTCGCCGATTTGAGTCCCCTCGAGGACGACCGCGCGCTCGACGCTCGCTCCCGCGCCCACCGCTACGTCCTGTGCGAGCACCACCAAACTGCCGACGTGTGCGCCATGCGCGACGCTAACGCCCGACTCGAGCAGCGCCGGCGGGATCGCTCGTCCGTGCAGCTCCACCTCGTCGTCTATTGCCAGCCAGTCGCTCCCCAGCCGCTCACGCACCGCGCTCTGCACGTTGCCCTCGAGGATGTCGAACGTTCCCTGCAGGTAGCGCTCCGGCGTGCCGATGTCCAGCCAATATCCGTCGGCGGCGAACCCATACAGGCCGTTGCCGACGAGACGCGGCCACACCTCGCGCTCGATCGATACGTTGCGATCGGGCGCGATCAGCTCGAGGATCTCCCGCTCGAGGACATACGCGCCAGCGCTGACGAGATTGCTCTCGAGGTTCTCCGCACTGGGCTTCTCGAGGAACGCCCGCACCGAGTTGTCCTGCTCGAGAATCACCAGCCCATAGGCGCTTGGGTCCTCCACCGGGACCAAAGCAAGCGTGCCCTTGGCGCCGCTCGCCTCGTGCTGAGCGATCTGGGCGGTCAAGTCGATATCCGTGAGCACGTCTCCGTTGAGCATCAAGAAGCGCTCGTCGAGCATTAGCTCAGCGAGCTTCAACGCGCCGGCAGTCCCGCGCGGGTCGGGCTCCTCGACGAAGCGCAGACGGATGCCAAGCTCCGAGCCATCCCCCAGGACGTTACGCACACCATCCGCGAGGAACCCGCAGGACATGATCACATCGTCCACGCCATGTCCGCGCAGCCACTCGAGCATGAACGCGATGAACGGCCGGTCCACGAGCCGGACCACCGGCTTGGGCACAGCGGAGGTAAGCGGGCGCAGTCGGGTCCCCTGTCCCCCGACGAGGATCACCGCCTGAATGCTCTCACCGCCGTCCGATTCCCTCGTAGATCAAGCCAGCCGCACGGATTGCGTCGGGGTCGAGGGCGTTGCGCCCGTCAACCACGACCGTGCCGCTCATCGCCGTGGCGACCTCGCTCCAATCGAGCTCGAGGAACTGGCGCCACTCGGTGACAAGCACCACCGCGTCAGCCCCCGCGATGGCATCCATCGCCGAGCTGCAGTAGTTGAGCTGCGGCATCAGCGAGCGCGCCTCCTGCTCGGCGATCGGGTCGTACGTGCTGACCACGGCGCCCTCAGCGAGCAGGCGCGCTGCGAGCACCAGCGAGGAGGCGCCGCGCATGTCGTCGGTCTCCGGCTTGAACGCAAGCCCCAGCATCGCCACCCGCTTGCCGGCGAGGTCGCCGATGTGGCGCTGGAGCTTGGAGACGACGCGACGCTTCTGCAGCTCGTTGACCTCCGTGACAGCGTTCAGCAGCTGGAAGTGGTAGCCCGAGTTGGCGGCCAGAAGCTTCAGCGCACTGACATCCTTGGTAAAGCAGGAGCCGCCATAGCCAATCCCAGCCTGCAGGAACTTTGGCCCGATGCGGTCGTCGAGCCCGACGCCGCGGGCGACCTCGATCACGTCAGCACCGGTCTCCTCGCAGACGTTCGCGATCTCGTTGATGAACGATATCTTCGTGGCCAGGAAGGCATTGGCGGCGAGCTTGATCATCTCGGCGCTGGCGATGTCGGTACGGACCACCTGGGATGCGTCAGCGAGCGGACTATATAGCTCGATCACGGCGTCGCCGGCCCAGCCGCCGGTGTCGCCGACGACCACGCGATCCGGGTTGCGGAAGTCCTTCAGCGCCGAGCCCTCCTTGAGGAACTCGGGACACGAGACATAGGCCATCCCCTCCTTGCCGCGCTCCCGGAACACACGCTGGATGCTGGCGCCAGTGCCACAG
>DATHLT010000133.1:0-16035 GCA_035487855.1 Solirubrobacteraceae bacterium | reverse complement strand
CCGTTCGTGTCGCTGGTGGTGGTGCCGGTGGCATTTGCGCGCACCCGCCGCGAGCGCTTGCCGCGCGCCAACGCACCGCGCGAAGGTGCGAGCGGGGCTCTGGAAGACGCGCTTGCTGAAGAACAAGCGCCGGCGGGCGGCACGCTAATTACCGTCGATGAGGCAGACGCGGCGCTGGCTGGGCCGGGGACGGAGGGCGTGCAGGAGCTGGCGGCGCACGAGGACCTGTCGCTACGGAGGGGCGGTGGCTTCGCGGTGTGGGTATCGAGCATCATGCTCTCGGAGCAGACGCTGCTGAATGCGGCGGTGCTGACTGTCGATGCGACTTCGCACAACGGCACGCTGGCGGGCATCGTGTTCAACGTACTGCTGATTGCGCGTGCGCCACTACAGCTGTTCCAGGCGATCCAGACCTCGCTCCTACCGCACCTGACCGGACTGGAGGCGACGGACGGGCACGAGGCGTTCGCGCGCGCGATTCGTGTGACGATCCTCGCGATCGCGGGTTTCGCGGCCGCGGTGGCGCTCGGCCTGCTGATCGTGGGCCCGTTCGCGCTCGAGCACGTATTCTTCGGGCAGACATTCAGCTACAACCGCTTCGGCCTGGCGCTGATTGGTGTGGGCATGGGCCTACACCTGACCTCGGGTGCGCTCAACCAGGCGGCGCTGGCGCGCGATCGCGCGCGGGCAGCCGCCGGCTGCTGGGTGTGTGCGGCAGTGGTGTTCCTGGTGTGGATGCTGAGTTCGCCGGTGAGCGAACAGCTACTGCGGGCGGAGATCGGCTACGTGGGTGCGACAGCACTACTGGCGCTGCTATTGGGACTGCTCTATCGCCGCGGCACGACCACCGGCGGGTGGGGTCAGGTTCAGTCCGAGACGGGGTCCGCGGCGTCGACGGACGCGGCGATCGCACGATAGGCCTCGCCGGGATCAGCGGCGGAGAAGATCGCGGAGCCGGCAACGAACATGTTGGCGCCCGCCTCCAGGCATGAAGGCGCAGTCAGCGGCTCGATGCCGCCGTCGACCTCTACGGCAACGTCAGCTCCGACGAGCGCCCGCACACGAGGCAGCTTCTCGAGCGAGTGCACTATGAACGACTGGCCGCCCCAGCCCGGGTTGACGGTCATGCACAGGGCCATGTCGATGGCGTGCGTCACCTCGGCAAGCGCACCGACGGGGGTTGCAGGGTTGATCGCCAAGCCGACGCATGCGCCGGATTCACGGATCAGGTTGGCGGTGTAGGCGACATGCGGGGTGGCCTCCGCGTGGAAGGTGATCGAGTCAGCGCCGGCCTTGACGAACTCGCTCACCTGCCGCTCGGGACGCTCGATCATCAGGTGCAAGTCGAGCACGGCATCGGCGGCGTGGACCTGGTCGGCAATCGCTGAGGTAACGAGCGGACCAATGGTGATGGGCGGCACGAAGTGCCCGTCCATCACGTCCACGTGGATGACGCGCGCGCCCGCGTCAAGCACTTCGCGCACCTGCTCGCGCAACCGCCCGAAGTCGGCCGACAAGATCGAGGGTGCGACGCGCACTTCGCGCAGCAGTTCGCGAGCGACCTCATTCATCCGCTGCTCCGTCTTTGAGAGGGCGCCCCCGTATGAGCACGCAGGCCAAGCATGGCAATTGATCGGAGGCCCACCCGCCCCGCGTGGCGTGCTTCGCACGCGAGCGACTGAGGACGCCGCCAGGCGCCGGCATGCGTGCTCATACGGCTTGGAGCATGGAATCGCCGCAGTTATTGCACTTCATGATCGCCGTGGAGGACATCCTTACGATCGTTGAGTGCTCGCCGCAGTTGGGGCATACGGAGGTGAGCTCGAAGCGGTGCAGGCAGTACACACAGCGATAGCGCCCGGGCAGATTGGTGGGGCGCAGCCACGGCTCGCCGCAGTTGGGGCACTGCGGTCCGAGATCGATGGCTGCCTTGGCCGGCGTGTGCGGCTCCTCGGCCATGGTCAATTCTTGCGCAGGTGCGCGATGTAGAAGCCGGCGGTGTGGTCGCGGTGCGGGAGGGTCGCGGTGGCGCCGGCGAGATCGAAGTCGGTGTGGGAGTCGAGGAAGTCGGCGATTAGGTGCTCGTTCTCATTTGTTGAGATGGTGCACGTAGAGTAGACAAGCACGCCTCCCGGACGGAGGGCATCGGCTCCGGCGGCGAGGATCTTGCTCTGCACGACGACCATCTCGTGGATGGCCTGGGGGCTTACGCGCCAGCGCAGATCGGCGCGCGCCTGTAGCGTGCCGAGTCCTGAGCAGGGCGGATCGACGAGCACGCGGTCGAATGGCGCCATCGACTGGTCTCGCCCGGCGAGCGAGAAGTGCTCGGCGTCGGCGACCTCGACGATCACGTTGGTGGCATGCAACCGTTGGGCGGTGCGCACGAGGGTGCCGGCGCGGCGTGTGTTGCGCTCGACGGCGTGCACGAGACCTTGACCGTGCATGAGCGCAGCGAGGTGGGTGCTCTTGCCGCCGGGGGCAGCGCAGAGGTCGAGTACGCGCTCGCGGGGCGCGGGTTCGAGCGTACGCGCGACGCGCATGGCGGCCCGTGACTGGGCGTGAAACGCGCCGGCCTGCCACAGCTCGGAGCCGTGTACGTCGAACGGCTCCTCGAGTACGAGCGCCTCGGTGATCTGGGGGTCGCGATGGGTGCGCACCGGTAGTCGAGCGGCGAGGTCGTCGACGTCGTTGACAAGTGTGTTGGCACGCAGCGCGACCTCGAGCGGCTCGTTGTTGGCGGCCATCAACGCACGGGCGTCCTCGGCGCCGAGCGAGTCCCACCACAGTCGTGCGATCCACTCGGGGTGGGAATGCTTGACGGCAGCCTGCTCGGGGGTGGCGTCGCTGAGCGCAGCGAGCAGCGCTTGCGGTCCCTCGCGCGCAGCACGGCGCAGAACTGCGTTGACGAGCCCGTGACCGCCACGGGCACCGGTCTTGGCGAGCTCGACGGTGTCGGCGACGACGGCGTAGTCGGGCGCGCCACGTAGATAGAGCAGCTCGTAGAGACCGACCCGCAGCGCCGCGAGCAGCGGCGGGTCGAGTGCCGCGACGGGACGCCCGGCGAGCTGCTCGATCAGGTGATCGAGCGTGCCCTTACGCTGGACGGCGCCGTAGGCTAGTCGCATCGCGAGACCACGGTCGCGGGGAGCGAGCTCGGCGGCTGCGGCGGTGAGCGCGCGGTCGGCGTAGGCGCCCTGCTCGAACACGCGTCGCAGGACGGTGTATGCGCATGCACGGGCGGGCGCGATTGTGGCGATGGGTGGGCTTGGCATTGCGGGCATGATGGGCTATCCGCTGCGGCTGGCGTGTGCTGGGGCGAGCACGTCGGCCAGCTCCGCTGCGAACTGTGCGGCCTCGGGCGGTGTGAGGGTGGCGGTGGTTGCGCGAATACCGGGCTGGGAGCCTCCAAGACGATAGGCGGCGCCGGGGGCCAACACCCAACCGCGTTGCAGCAGAGCACTCACTGCGTGGGCTTCCTCGGGAACGGGGATCCACACGTTCAGCCCCGAGGCACCGTGGGCGTCGATGCCGACGCGCACGAGCTCGGCGAGCAGCTGCTCGCGCCGCTGTGTGTAGGTGGCGCTTGCCTGTTCGATGAGCTCGTGCACGGAGGGGTCTTTCCAGAGACCAACGACGAGGCTCTGCAGGAGGTGGCTGACCCAGCCGGGACCGCACTGTTGACGGCCCTGTACGCGGGCGATGGTGTGGCTGTCGCCGGCGAGCACAGCGAGGCGCAGATCTGGACCGAGGGCCTTTGCGACTGAGCGGGTGGCGGCCCAGCGCTCGGGCCTCGCGCCGGCTGACATCAGGCTGTGCAGTTCCTTTCCTGCAACTGGCCCGAGATGATCGTCTTCGATCAACAGCGTGCGGGGGTACTCGTGAAGCACGGCGGCGAGCTCGCCGGCACGTGTGGCGTCGAGGGCAGCGCCCGTGGGGTTTTGGCCGCGAGGGGTGATCACGACGGCAGCAGCGCCGTGGCTTAGCGCGTGGCGAAGAGCGCCGGTGAGCATGCCGAGCTCGTCGAGCGCGACTGGTTCGAGCACGAGCCCCTGCGCTCGCAGCAAATCGAATAGGGCTGCGTAGCCGGGGTTCTCGACCGCCACCCGGTCACCGGGGCGCAGGTGCGCCCCGAGAACGCGCTCGATCGCGTCCATGGCGCCCCCCATAACGCACAGCTGCTCGCTGGGGATACCATCGGCGTCCAGCTGCAGACGGGCCAGCTCGAGCAGCTCGGGGAGCGCTTGCGGCTCGCCGTAAAGGCGCACAGGCAAATCGATCTGTGTGAGCACGTGGGCGAGGTCGGGTAGCAGCGCCGGGTCGGGGTTGCCGCGGGAGAGGTCGCGAGCGCCGGGCGGCACGGGCAGCGATGCACGCGGGGACCCGATCGGCGGACCCTGGCCGATGCGGGTGCCGCGCCGCGGCTCGCTCTGCACGACTCCACGCCTGCGCAGCTCGGCGAACGCACCGGCGACGGTGACCGGGCTCAGCCCGACGTCGGCGGCGAGTCGCCGCACGGATGGAAGCGGCTGGCCGGGTGCGAGTGCACCGCTGGCTACTGCCGCTTCGACCTCCTGAACGAGCTCCGCCGCACCACGCGCCGTGAATCGATACTGTGTTAGCTCAGTCACTGCTCTGTACTATTACAGATTTTTATGAGAGGAGGACGACGTGTCGTCACTACAGCCAGCTGGAGCGAACTCGACGGCTCCCCCGTCCGAGCGGGTGAGGGTGCGCCGCAAGCGCGAACGCGGAAGCTATGACCGTGCGGCGATCGACGCAATCCTGGATGAGGGTTTGATCGCCCACGTGGGCATCGTCGACGAGGACGGCCAGCCGTTTGTGATCCCCACGCTGCACGCACGCAAGGGCGACGTGGTCTACTGCCACGGCTCGAGTGCCAGCCGCACGTTGCGCACGCTCGCATCGGGGGCTCCGACATGCTTGACCGTGTCGTTGATCGACGGGCTGGTGCTGGCCCGCGCGGCGATGCACCACTCGGCCAACTACCGCTCGGCGATGGTGATCGGGCAGGCCACGCTGGTGGCCGATCCGCAGGAGAAGCTCGCGGCGCTGGAGGCGGTGGTGGAGCACATCGTTCCGGGCCGCTGGGCAGACGTACGTGCGCCAACTGAGAACGAGCTGAAGGCAACGTCGGTGCTCGCACTGGCGATCGATGAGGCTTCGGCAAAGGCTCGTAGCGGCGGGCCGATGGATGACGAGGAGGACTATGCGCTGGAGGCGTGGGCGGGCGTGATCCCGCTGCGTACGAGCGCTGGCGCCCCCGAAGCGGATACTCGACTGCGAGCGGGGATCGTGCCCCCGCCCTATGCCACCGCCTACCGGCGGCCTGCCACTCGCTGACCGCGGGTCAGGCGGCTGGGGCAGTCGGTGGCGTCCAGGTGCTCTACGTGCGCCCCGGTAGACCGCGGCCGCGTAGATATGCGGAGGCTTCCATGGCGCGTCCACCGGGCGGCTGCACGACGAGCAGCTCGAGCACCCCGGGTTTGCAGTCGAGTAGCAGCCGACCGCCACGCTCGGTGGGCGCGAAGCGGCCATGTGAGGATTCGTCGATGAGCGCTGCGCGGTGCACGCCGAGCAGCGTGCCGTCGGCGAGGGCGACACGTGCGCCGACGTGCGGCTGTAGCGCTCGCACAACTCGCTCGAGATCGGCGGCTGGGCGCGAAGGATCGAGCAGGCGGTCCTCTGGGCCAAGCTTCTCGGCGTAGGTGACCCCCGCCTCGGGCTGCTCGTGAAACGGTGGTGATTGATCGAGGGTGCGCACGAGCAGCTCACCGCCACACTCCTGCAGGCGCGCGGCGAGCGATCCGTAGGTGTCGTCGGGGCCGATCGGCTCGATGCCGACGAGGCACACGGGGCCGCTATCAAGCCCGGCTGTGAGGCGCATGATGGAAACGCCGGTCTCGCTATCGCCGGCCATGATCGCGCGCTCGACCGGCGCGGCGCCCCGCCAGCGAGGCAACAGCGATGGGTGGACGTTGAGCATCTCGTGTTCTGCGAGCAACGGATCCTTGATGAGCGCGCCAAACGCGCACACGATCACCACACGGGGCGAGCTTTGCGCGATTAGCTGCCTGGTGTGCTCGTCGTTGACGTTCTGGGGCTGCTCGAGTGGGATGCCTAGCGCGCGTGCGCTGGTGGCGACGGGCGGCGAGGTGATGTGCCGGCCGCGGCCACTTGGACGATCGGGGCGCGTAACGACAAGCGCAGGACGATGGGCATCGCTGCGCGCGAGGCGATCGAGCACAGCGGCGGCGAACTCCGATGTGCCAATGAATACGGTGCTCAACGCGCTGAGACCTGTCGCCGGCGCTAAGCGCCATCCACGGCCGCGGCTTGTGCCTCGCGCATCTCGCGCATCGCTTCCTTGCGGTCATGGCGGGATAGGTGATCGAGTATGAGCACACCGTTGAGATGGTCGAGCTCGTGTTGGATCACGCGTGCCTCCAGGCCCTCAGCCTCGACCTCGACCTGATCGCCTACCTGATCGCGGGCCGTGACCCGAAGCTGTGCGTGGCGCTCGACTTCGACGTGCACGCCGGGCAGGCTCAGGCAGCCCTCCTCGCCGAGCTCGAGCTCCTCGCTGGCCCACTCGATGACGGGGTTTACGAGCGCCGTGACCGGATCGTCGACGTAGGCTTTGTAGACGAGCACGCGATGCAGCACTCCCAGCTGCGTGGCTGCGAGACCCACTCCGAGCGCGTCGTGCATGAGCTCCCCCATGCGCTGCACCTCGGTCTTCAGGTCCTCGTCGAAGCGCTCGACAGGCAGGGCCCTCGCGCGCAGGACAGGATCGCCGAACTTGCGCACGTGTCGCAGCGCGGCATCGCGGCGTTCGCGCGTCTCTTGGTCCAGCTCGGTTGGCTCGGGCGCATCCTGCTCGCGCTCGACCTCGACGTCGTCCTGCTCGGAGCTCGGCGTGGGAAACTCGATCGAGTCCTCGTAGTTGGCTGAGTCGAGCGCGTCCTCGTGCTCGGCTGGGCTGTCATCTGATGCCATCGTGCGTTCAGTTTATGAGCGATAGCGCGCTTACGCGGCCGCCCCACGATGAACTCCTACCCATCAACGGCTCTCGGGCTTGAACTAATGGCCGCGGGCAGCACGGAGCGTCGCGAGTGTCATGGTTGTGTGCGGTGCACCGGCATCATTGTGGACGATGATCGTCGCTCGTATATGCACAACGTGCGACCGCGCCAGCAGCGTGCGTGCTCTGGGCGAGATGTGCAGCTTCACCGTCTTGACCTGGCCGGCCGCAACTGAGAACCCACCCGAGGCAAGCGTGAGCACGGTCGCCGTCGAGGGCGCGCGGGCAACACCATGCTGGACAGCCGCAGCGAGTGTACGTAGTGTCACCTTGCCCTGGCATGCGCCGTGCCCACGCGAACAAATGACCTTGATGGTGACCACTCCGGACAGGCTTACCACGAGGGCGGTACTCGCAAGCCGTGCGTCGGGGACAACCGCAGCAGCAGCAGCACCCACATGGAAGCTCGCTACTTCTTGAAGGATGGACCCCAGCTTGGCGAGGTTGGCTTCGGACTGTTGTTCTTGCTGCTTTCTTGTGGCTTCGGTGGCTGCTTCTTCTTCCTGTGCGCGTTTGAGCAGTTCTTCGCCAGATGTCGGCCCGGTCACGTTGACTACTTGCGTTGCTGGAGCACTGAGCAGGCCGTAGCTATCGGTGACTGTCAACGTGACCGAATAGCTGCCTGGCGAAGCGTAGGCATGGGTTGGTGCCAAGGTGCTGCTGTCAGCGGTGCCGTCCCCCCAGCTCCATGAGTAAGCCGCGACCGACCCGCCGGGGTAAGGGTCGCTCGACTCTTGGGCATTGAAGCTTGCACCGAAATCCTCGGTGAGCACGCTGGGAGCTGTGATAACGGCTTTGGGGAGCAGTGGTTTGAACGCGTCGAGCCCATTCGGCGTGCCGACGCCAGACGGGCCGTCATAACCGGGGGCGGCATCGCAGGAGGTGGCCCCTTCGCAGTCGACACGGCCGTAGATCAAGTTCGGCTCGCCACATTCCGCGAGTGGCTCGGCATCGCAGAAGCCGTTTCCTCCTTCCGTGACGTCGTACAGCGACGCACCTTCAGAGAGGTGGCCATATAGCGAGAGCGCCGGATAGGGCACCCCACCACTGCCGCCGGCGAGCGCATAGAGAGCGCTGATGAGAGGGGTCGTCAGAGATGTTCCGCCGAGCGTCATCCAATCTTTACCCTTGCCGATCCCATATGTCTCGCAGGCCGCGCCGCAGTCGTAGCTGTCGTAGATGTCAAAGCCGGTATATGGGTCAGCGACAGCTGAAACATCCGCGGCGAGGCGTCCGGTGCCGCAGCCGCTGGTCGCGTAGCCCGGTGTGCTCAGCTGCCAAGGCTGTGCAGTAAAGAGCGTGCTGCAACCACCGCCTGCGACGAACCCTTTCGGGAACCCCAGTTCGTCAGCCGGGCCGTCGTCGTTCCACACTTTCTCAGTCGCGCGGGTCCCATTGGTATTGAGCACGAGCGAGGTGCCGCCGACTGCCACCACAGAGGGCAGTGAAGCCGGTGAGTTTGGCATCGCGAAGGCTTTGTCCTTGTTCTCGATGTAGTCCCAGTCGTCGTAGCCATCATCGCCGGCGGCAGCCGTGATCACGACCCCTGGATGGTTGTAGGCGGCCGCTTCAGATGCCAAGATGCCTTCCTCGGGTCCTCCGTAGGAATTGGACACCTCGGTTGCACCGAGTGCTACTGCCTCGTTCACCGCGTCGGCAAGATCTACGTTGCTCGGCTCGTTGGCCTCGACGAGCAGGATCTTGCAGCTCTGGCAGACCGAGTGCACGGTCTCCACATCAAGCGACATCTCGACTGACCAGCCGCTGGCGTCCGCTTCGGGCAACGACGTTTCACGGCCCGTCTCTCCAACCTTCCTGAGGCAGTCATTTGCCCTTGTGCAGGGCGGGAGGCCGTATTCGCTGTCGAACGTCGCAAGGTCTCCTTCGATATCGGGATCGTTGTAGGCGTCGACGATGGCAACTGTCTGCCCTGCGCCACCGTTGGCTGGTTCGTAGTTGTAGGCGCCGGCGAGTTGCGCGGGCGTCAAGCCGCCGGCTGGCCCTGCGCTGGATGCGCCATCGTTGACCACATATGGCGCGACACCAGCGGCAGCTGATGTCGCTGCCGTGAGCGGGACGCGCACCAGCGCGAAGCATGTGGAGTATCCAAGCGCGGGAGCGGGGCACACTTGCCCGATCTTCGCGTAGCGTGTCTTTGCTAGCGAGTCGCCGCCCGCGGCCGGCGCGGACAGGATGCTTGCCAGCAGCACAGCAAGGAAGAGCATAGTTGCCGCGCGAGCGCGCGGACATGTGACGCTCCTGACGCTTTTAGCCTCAGCCCCGCTGTGGCTTGTGAACGTGTAGCGTCGCAATCGTCTGCCCAGTGTGTACGCCACCGGTCGGATTATGGGCAACAACCGTCGCGCAGACGCAGCACGACCACACGTGTCATAGCAGTCGTTCGCCACTGCCCGATCGCGCGCCCTTATTGCGGATCGACGTCAACGCTGAAGCTCACCCCAGCATGTTCGCGGCCGCGGGCAACCAGACGCACGGCCTCACCTGCTGCCCACACCGCGGGACGACGCTCGACCGCCTTGACCATCAGCACCTGGCGCTCGCGCCCGCGCAACCTGAAGAGTGAGGCTGGGCCGAGCACGACGGGCCTGTCGGCCGGCTCACCCTGGTGGCACCTGAGGCCTTCCAGCAGCGACTCGCGCAGTGCAAACGCAGCGTCACGAGCGAGCGCCGACTCCTCGGCGGAGCAAATGATCCTGATCAGATGCGAATACGGCGGGTAGCGCAGGGCTCGGCGGCGTTCGAGCTCCCCCGCGAGAAAGCCATCGCTGTCGTGCTGCGCGGCGTGGACGATGGCGCGCGCTTCCGGTGCGATTGTCTGCACGAGCACCCGCCCGTACCCGCCGCGCCCGGCACGCCCTGCCAGCTGGGCGATCAGGGCGAACGTCCGTTCCTCGGAGCGAAAGTCAGGGAACCTCAGGGTGGCGTCGGCGTCGAGCACGACCGCGAGACCGACATCGGGGAAGTCGTGGCCCTTGGCAACCATCTGCGTGCCAATCAGCGCCCCACATTGAGCAGCCTCGAAGCGGCGCAGGACTGCACCTACACCCGTGTCCTGCTCGTCGCTCGTGTCGGCGACCACGTCGGCGTCGAGACGAAACACGGGGAAGCTCCCGTCATCGAGGATCTGTGACAGGTCATGTTGCAGGCGCTCGGTGCCGACGCCATGACGCGCCACGGATGTGGATGCGCAGTCAGGACAGCGCGAGGGCGCCTGCTCACGGTGACCGCAGTGGTGGCAAGCGACGTAGCCGCCGGCGCGGTGCAGCACAAGCGCGACGTCACAGTCCGGACAGCTCCACACGCGTCCGCAGGAACGACAGGAGAGGAAATTCGACCAGCCACGGCGGTTGAGAAGAACGATCGCCTTGCCGCGCGCGGCACGCACTTCGGCGAGGGCCTGTGCGGTGATCGGGTGCAAACCCTGGGCCTGTTCGCGCATGTCCAGAATCTCGACGCCTGGCAGCGGTCGACCGTCCACACGGCGGGCAAGCCTCATGATCGACAGACGCTGGATGCTCTCAGCACGCGGCGTGGCGCTGCCGAGGAGCAGCACCGCGTCACAGCGCCGAGCACGCTCGGCGGCAACGTCACGGGCGTCGTAGCGCGGATCGTCGCCCGACTTGTAGGAGGCGTCGTGCTCCTCGTCGACGATCACCAGCCCGAGATCCTCGACAGGCGCGAACACGGCCGAGCGCGGTCCTACACACACCTGCGCCTCACCTTCGCGCAGGCGTCGCCACTCCGCGTAGCGTTGGCTTTGAGTCAGCCGCGAGTGCAGCACGGCAACGGTCTCGCCAAAGCGTTCGATGAAACGCCCGACGATCTGCGGCGTGAGCGCGATCTCGGGAACGAGCACGATCGCTCCCCTACCCTGCTCGAGGGTTGCCTCAGCGGCGCGGAGATACACCTCCGTCTTGCCCGAACCAGTGACCCCCTGGAGCAATCGCTGCATGCTGCGTCGCTCATTCAGTGCCTGCAGCAGCGGCTCGAGCACAGCGTGCTGGTCATCGGTCAGCTCAGGGACGCACGGGCTGCGGGCGCCGACGGCTAGATGTTGCGGGCGAGCGACCGCACGGCGCTTGCGTCCGCTGAGCCGGCGCGCAGCCCCGGGCGGCAAGACGAGAGTCAGCGCACGGGCAAGCGTTGTGCAGTACTCCGCAGCGATCCATTCAGCCAGATCCACCAGCTCGCGGGTCAGGGCGGGCGGGCCTTGGTCCAGCGCTCGTAACGGCGCCAGCAGTTTCTCCTCGGCTACCTCGCTGGTGTCGGCCAAGCCGACGACTACGCCGAGCAGCTTGCGCCCGGCGAAGGGCACGACCAGCATCGAGCCCACGCCCACGCCGCCACGCAGCTCCTGCGGCAGCCGGTAGTCGAATGGCCCACGCAGAGCGCGGGCCGTCGTCATCGGTTCAACCTGTGCGATCGGCGATCCTGTCCCCAGCTGGACCTGAGCGACCGTGGAGCTCGTGCCGGTCTCGACCTCACGGCCGTCAAGTTGGGCGATGCTCGACATCGCCTCGACCTTAGACGGTCGACAGGCGGCGCCAGACGGCGTGCTCGAGTGCCCCGCGGTCAGAGGCCTGCGGCCGCACGCAGCGCCTCGCGCTTGTCCGTGCGCTCCCAGGTGAAGTCCGGGTCGTCGCGTCCGAAGTGCCCGTAGGCGGCGGTCTTCTGGTAGATCGGCCGGTGCAGGTTCAGCTCCTCACGGAAGGAACCCGGGCGCAGATCGAAGACCTCATCGACGGCGCGTGCGATCCGCCCGCGCGTGAGGCCCTCCTTCTCGGTGCCGAACGTCTCGACCATCACCGACACCGGGTGCGCGACCCCGATCGCATAGGCAACCTGCACTTCGGCGCGGCCGGCAAGACCAGCGGCGACGATGTTCTTGGCGACCCAACGGGCGGCATAGGCGGCCGAGCGATCGACCTTGGACGGGTCCTTACCGGAGAAAGCGCCGCCACCGTGGCGTGCCATCCCGCCGTAGGTGTCGACGATGATCTTGCGTCCGGTCAGCCCACAGTCACCTACAGGCCCGCCGATCACGAAGCGCCCGGTGGGGTTGACGAGGAAGTTGCGGCGCAGCTTGTTTGCGTCGTAGAGATCGCTCGGCAGGATCGGCTCGACCACGTGCTCCCACAGGTCGTCGGGGATCCCTGCCTCGGCGCCTTCGCGGTGCTGGGTGGAGATCAAGAGCTTTTCGATCTCAACCGGTTTGCCGTCCTGGTAGCGCACGCTGACCTGGGTCTTGCCGTCAGGGCGCAAGTAGTCGAGCGTGCCGGCCTTGCGAACCGCGGACAAGCGCTCTGCGAGCCGGTGCGCAAGCGAGATCGGCAGCGGCATCAGTGTCTCTGTCTCATCGGTTGCGTAGCCGAACATCATCCCCTGGTCGCCGGCACCGGCAACGTCGAGCTCGTCGTCGTCGCCCGCGTCGGTGCGCGCCTCATAGGCCTTGTCGACACCCTGTGCGATGTCCGAGGACTGCTTGTCGATCGCGTTGAGCACCGCGCACGAGTCGGCAGAGAAGCCGAGGTCAGCGTCGGTGTAGCCAATGTTGCGAATCGTCTCCCGGGCGATCTCTTGGATGTCTACATAGGTCTCGGTTGAGATCTCCCCTGAAACCACCACTAGGCCTGTGTTCACGAGCGTCTCGCACGCCACCCGGCCATAGGGTTCGTCAGCGAGCACAGCATCGAGCACGCCATCGGAGATCTGGTCGGCGACCTTGTCCGGATGGCCCTCGGTGACCGACTCGGAGGTGAACAGGAACTCGTTCTCGTTTAGCTCAGTCATGTGTTTGGGGATCAACTCCAAAACGTGGATGGATAGTGGTTGGTCGCCGGCAAGCGCAGCAAAAGCCGCAGAATTCTATGCGGCACGCGCCCCTCCGCGCTGACCGCGCTCGACGAAGTCGATAATCAGCGGCACACCGTCCATGCCGTAACGAGCGCGCAGACGGTTCTCGATGAAATACGCGTAGTCGCGGGTGACACGCGCACGAGAATTGACCTGGATGGCAAAGCGCGGCGGGCGCTCGCCGATCTGGGCCATGTAGATCAACTTCAGACGGTGGCCACCAGCTCCGCGCCGAGTACCAATCGGCGGCTGGCGAGCCTGCGTGGCCTCAGCGAGGAAGCGGTTGAGCTCGGGCGTGGGGATGCGCCCGGACATGCGATCGCCGAGCGTGATCGCCTCATTCAGGAGGCGAGCCACGTGACGACCGGTCTTAGCACTGACGGTGAGCACGCGTGGCCGCAGACGCAGCTTTGCGGCCACGCGCCCGCGCTCGTGGTCAAGATCGAGCCGGCGTCCACCGTCGCTTTCGGCATGCTCCTGCAGGTCCCACTTGTTGAGCACCATCGCGGTCGCACAGCCAGCCTTCATCGCGAGCTCGGCGACGCGTAGGTCCTGCGCGGTGACGCCATCGCTGGAGTCGCAGACCACGAGCGCCACGTCGGCACGCTCGGCAGCACGCTGGGAGCGCAGAGATGTGTAGTACTCGACCGAGTCGGCTACCTTCGACTGGCGGCGCATCCCGGCGGTGTCCACAAGGATCAGCTCGCGTCCGTCCACCAGCAGCGGCATATCAATCGCGTCGCGGGTGGTGCCGGCGAGATCGGAGACGATCACCCGCTCCTCGCCGAGGAAGCGATTGACGAGCGAGGACTTGCCGACGTTGGGCCTGCCGATCACAGCAAGCCGCACGACGCCATCGGAGGACTCGAGATCGCCGTCTGGCAGCAGCGAGACGATCTCATCGAGCAGATCGCCCGATCCGAGTCCCTGCGCAGCAGATACTGGTATCGGCTCGCCCAGGCCAAGGCGATGGAAGTCGGCCGCCAGTGGCACCTCGATGACGCTGTCGCACTTATTGGCAGCGACGATCGTGGGCAGCCCGCCGCGACGCAGAAGGTCCGCCATCTCCTCATCGCCTGGTCGCACGCCCGCGCGTGCGTCCACAACCAGCACCGCCACCTGAGCATCCGCTATGCCGGCTCGGGCCTGATCGCGAATCGAGCCCGCAAGCGGGTCCTCGTCCTCGAAGTCAACGCCGCCGGTGTCGATCAGCGTAAAGCGCCGCCCATTCCACTCGCAGTCGAGCTCCTTTCGGTCGCGCGTGATGCCCGGACGCTCGTGCACGACCGCCTCACGGGTACCCGTAAGGCGGTTGATGAGCGAGGACTTGCCCACGTTGGGATAGCCGACGACGGCAACCTTCATCGGGCCAGTATGCCCAGATCTAGGTTGCGCCCCGGCCTCGGTGGCGCTCAATCGGTGCCGTCGGGCAGCGTCACATCCCGGTCGCGGTCTTTTATCAGCCCGGCTATTTCCCCTACGACTTCCTCGACGCCATGCCCGCTCGTGTCGAGCATGACCGCGTCATCGGCCGCTTGTAGGGGGCTGTGCTCGCGGCTCGTGTCACGCTGATCGCGCATGGTCTGCTCGGCGAGCACGGTGTCGAGGTCGGCGCCAAGCTCCACGGCTCGCCGGCGCGCGCGCTCACGGGCATCGGCAGTGAGAAAGACCTTCAGCTCGGCGTGTGGCGCGACGACGGTGCCAATGTCGCGCCCCTCTGCAACCCAATCTCCATTCGCGATCAGCTCGCGCTGCTTGGCCACGAGCGCCGCGCGTACGTCAGGATCGGTTGCGACTACGGAGGCAGCCTTCGAGACCTCGCGCGTACGTATTGCATCGCTGACGTCCTGTCCGTCGAGCAGCACCCGGCCCGAACCACCGGGCGCCGCGTCCGTGCGAGCACCGCGGAATTCGATCGTGATGGCACGTGCGAGCGCACCGAGAGCACCCGGCAGCTCCGGTAGCTCGCCCCCGCTCTTGCGCAATGCGGCGAGGGCGACGCAGCGATACATGGCGCCGCTGTCGAGGTAGGTGAAGCCGAGCTGGTTGGCGAGTGCGCGAGCGACCGTGGACTTGCCTGCGCCGGCGGGACCGTCGATCGCTACGAGCACAGCCGCTCGAGGTCGTCCACGAACCCGGGATAGGACACCGCGGCGACGTCCATGCCGATGACCTCCACGCCATCCTGGGAGGCGAGCCCGGCGACGGCGCCCAGCATTGCCAGGCGGTGATCGCCGCGGGCGTCGATCTGCCCGCCCCGCAGACCGCCCGACCCGCGTACGACGAACCCGTCGTCGGTCGCTTCGATGTTGGCACCGAGACCACTAAGTCCGTCGACGACGGCGGCGATGCGATCGGTCTCCTTGATGCGCAACTCCTGGGCGCCGCGCACAACGGTCTCACCCTCGGCGAAGCAGCCGAGCAGCGCTACGAGCGGCAGCTCATCGATCGCGAGCGGCACCTCGTCGGGCTCCACAGTGGTGCCCTCGAGCGCCCCGTGGGCGACATCGAGATCGCTGACGGGCTCATCGGGGACCAGCTCGCCGGTCTCCTCCTCGAGGTCGCCGAGGACGATGCCGCGCATCCTGCGAACGATTCGTAGGAAGCCGGTCCTGGTCCAGTTGACACCGACGTCGCTGATCAAAAGGCGCGACCCCGGCACGAGCACTCCGGCGGCGATCATGAATGCAGCGGAGCTCGGGTCGCCGGGGATCTTGACGCTGTCGAGCAGCAGCTCGTCGGCGTTGACCACCGTCACATGACGGCCATTGCGGTGGATGGCAACGCCGGCGCGCAGCAGCATGCGCTCGGTATGGTCGCGGCTGCGGGTGGGCTCACCGACGGTAGTGGCACCGTCGGCAGCGATCCCGGCGAGCAGCACGCAGGACTTGACCTGGGCGCTTGCCACCTCGAGCTCGTACGCGATCGCGCGCAGTCGTGTTCCGTGGACGTGCAGCGGTGGGAAGCGCGCGTCGCGAGCCTCGAGCTGAGCGCCCATCAGGCGCAGCGGCTCGGCAATGCGATCGACGGGTCTAAGGCGGATGGACTCATCGCCATCG
>DATHLT010000132.1:0-4373 GCA_035487855.1 Solirubrobacteraceae bacterium | reverse complement strand
GTCGCTGATCATCAGCGGTGCGGCGAGCATCGCCCACATGCTGAACTGGGAGCGGAACTGGGTGGCCGACATGCCCTGGCCGGGGGCAAGGTAGTCGGGGTCGTTCCAGTGGCCGGGTCCTGCCGCCTGCGGTGCCGCGGCGTCGGCGTCGATGTTGCGCAGAACGGCTGTGAAGGGAACATTGCCGGGAAAGCCGACATCGGTGTCCGTGCGCCAGCTGTTGCCAACGCTGGGGCCAAAGCTGTAGGAGGCGAACGCCGATTCGTCCAAAGGCGGCCGGTCTTCGCCGTACTGCTCGGGCTGCAGGAAGTCGCAGATCGACAGCAGCATCGGGCGGTGGCTGGCGTTGGCCGCGATTGCCGCATGGAATTCGGAGTACGCGGCGGCGGGCCGGAGGTGGTATTCCGCGCCACCGCAGAAGTCGACCTTGACCGCGTCAAAACCCCAGGCGGCGAAGGTGTTGACGTCCTGTTGGTAGTGGCCGTAGCTACCCTGGCCGGCGCCGCCACAGCCGTTGGGTCCGGCATCGGTGTAGAGGCCGACAAGAAAGCCAGCGGCGTGCAGTGTCCGTGTCAGCCATGAAAGACCATGGGGCCACTGTGTGGGGCTGACGGTGATTTCGCCGCTCGCGTTACGCGTGCCGTGCCACCAGCCGACGTCTAGCCAGATGTAGCGGTAGCCCCTCCGTTTCAGGCCCAGCGAGAGCAGCTGACTTGCCTGCTGCAGGACGGTCGACTCGCTGTAGCGACCGCCTAGGGCGAAGTAGGTGTCCCAGCCCATGTATGGGGTTGCCGCCAGCACGCTCTGAGCTGCGGCCGGTCGTGGCACGGCGAGCGCGAGCGTGACCGCGAGCAGCGCCGCAACGGTGCTCCAGCGGCTAGCGGTGGCGCGCAACATGGGTTGATGCGCTGTGAGCTGAGGCGCTGAGGGTGATCAGCTGTTGTGAGAGCTGGGCCTGGATCACGCCGATGACGGTTCCCTTGGCGTATACGTACGCGCTGAAGTGATGGAGCGCGTGGAGCACGCGTCGCCCGGCTGAGCTGAGCGTGACGAGCACCGTCTGATATGCGCCGCGAGCGAGGTGCACGTGAGCACTGGCAAGCGTCACCGTCGTATGCCGGAGCGCCGATGAGCTCTTGTAGGCGCGGGCACTAGAGCGTGCGGCAACCGCCACGATCCGGTGTCCGCTGAGCGTCTCGACGGCCACCAGGCGCAGGGTTACGTCACAACCTGAGTCTGCACGGGTCGAACACGCGAGTGGCACGCTCAGCCTGCCACCCTTGAAGATAGCCTTGCCGACCGTTGTCTCACCGGCCGATGCGGGCACGCCGCCTACGGGAATCGTCACGAACGAGCTGTTGGCCGTGAAGCTTCCGCCGCCGTTGGTTGCCGTGACCTTACACTGGAGGTGGTGGCCGGTGTCCTGACCTTTAACCGTGTACGTCGATGCATTTGCACCTGCAATTGGGATCAGATCTCGCAACCACCCGTAGCTGAGTTGCGCGGACGCGCCGGCGGGCAGGTTCGCGTGGCACGTCAGCTGCTGCCCGTTTCCGGGCGTGCCGGCGATCGACGGGTTGGGGTGCACGAGCGCCACCTGCGTGGAGGTGGGCGTGGTGAACATCTGCGCGCCACCCACGCTCGTCCCGCTAGGGCTCGAGGCCAGCACGCGGTAGTGGTAAGTGGTGTTCGGCGCGAGGCCAGATAGCTGTGCGGAGACTGCCTGCTCGCCACTCAGCGCTACCGGCAGTAGCGCACAGGGGATGGCCTCGTCATAGGGTCCGGTGCCGCCGTTACCGACTTCAAAGCTGCAGGCAGTAAGCGCCGAGTCGTTGGGTTCGACCACGCCGGCAAGGACCGCAGCGGTAGCGCTCACTTCGGTAGGGGACAGCGTGGTGAGGGTCGGCGCAGGGACTCGTGCGGCGGCCGAGTGACCGCCCGTATCGACGACCAGGCAGAACCCGCTGGCAAGGCAGGAGATGCCTGCCGGCGATTCCGAATCGGCGCTTGACGAGCTCCAGGCAGGGGTCGGCGAGGCGGGATCGTCGCTCGCCAGCGCCTCGCCGTGTGCGTCGATAGCGACGCACAGCCCGGATGCCGCGCAGGAAACGTTGGTGAGCGGTTCAGCATCGATCGGGGTGACGCTCCAGGTGGCTGGCACTGCAGTTGGGTCGGCGCTCGCAAGTGCCTGCCCCCTGCCGTCCACGGCCACGCACGCGCCCGCGACGGAGCAGGACACCGAGTTCAGTTCCGCGGCGTCGATCCGCTGCAGGTGCCAAGCGCTGCTGCCGCCGTTTGGGTCAGCGCTCGTGAGCACGTCGCCGTAGGCGTCGACCGCTACGCACGATGAGCTCGAAGCGCACGAGACAGATGTCAGCGACGGGTGTTCGGGGTCGATGATCGCGCTCTGCCAGGAGCCCGAACCGGGGCTCGAGTTAGTGAGCAGATTGCCGGAGTCATCGACGGCCACGCACAGCGAGGCGGACGGGCAGGACACCCCGGTAAGGACCTTGCCGGCATCTATCGGAGCCGGCACAGACCAGGTAGCTGCGCCAGACTTGAAGCCAACCGAGGCGTACCCGCGGTCGTCAACAGCCACACACGGGCCGGCCGGGGCGCAGGAGACGGCGGTAAATGCCTCGCCGTGATCCGGTTCGGCTGTGTTCCACGACGGTGTCGGGGTTGCCGGATCGGATGTGCTGAGAGCGTCGCCTTGGTGATCGACAGCGACACAGAGGAATTCAGACGCGCATGAAAGGGCGCTGGGTACCTTGCCGGCGTCAAATGTTGCCGGGGCCGACCAGCTGAGTGACGGGGCGCCCTGGGCGGTGGTGGTCGTGGGCGATCCAGCGAGACTCAGCACGACTGTGAGGGCGGACAGAACACCCATGAGCCGGCGGGTGGTGGGTCGTGGTGGTGTGCTGATCAGTTTGCCGGTGGTTCTCACAGTGATCTCTCTCCACGGTGATGATGGACGGTGCATCGGAGCACTCTGGGAGAGCCAACCCATTGGGCACTTGGGTGTTGCGGTCGTACAAGTGTCTAGTCCTGCTGTTTAAAGCTGCGCTTTGCGTGTGCGTTTTGTAACGTGGTGGATGCGACGCTGACGCGATCGATCCCAGATGTTTGAATACGAGCGTATTGGGGCAAAGGGCTGATGGACCCGGGCATGGGAGCGGCGGATGGGATTTTTCTACATCGGTGACGAGGCGGCCGTCGAGGGGGCTTCGCATGGCGCGGATATCGCTGTGATCGTTGCCGGCGGCGAGCTCGACTTCGCGGCGAGCCCGCAGATCAGAGAGCGCCTGGGCGAGCGGATCGAAGCCGGTGTGCGGCGTCTGATCGTCGACCTTTCCGGCGCGACGTTCATCGACTCGACTGCCATTGGCGCACTCGTGGCGATGGCCGCGCAGGTCGACGAACTCGATGGGGGCTCACTGTTGGTCGTCTGTCCAGACGAGAACAGGCGGCTGCTGCGCATCTTTGAGATCGCTGGTATCGAAAGCCTGATCGCCGTCCACAGCTCGCGCGCGGAAGCGATGCGAGAACTGGCCGTGGCCGGTTGAGATGAACACCGCAGTCGAGCGCACTGACGCAGAGCTCGCGATCGGAGATCTGCGCCTACCGGCCCAGCCCGCGAAGCTGAACTTGGCACGCGAATACGCCCACCACGCTGCCGTCGCGTTCGGTCTGGACGCCGATCGCTGTTACGAGTTTGCCTTTGCGGTCAACGAGGCGGTGACCAATGCGATCAGGCACGGCCGTCCTGATGCGCATGGCGATATACATCTGAGCGTGAGCGTGGAGGATGATCGTCTGACTCTGTCGGTGTGCGATTACGGCAAGTTCTCCGGGTATGCGCCGATTGGTGCCATCGACGCGGATCGCGGCCGTGGGTTCATGCTGATGACCCGTGTGATGGACGCGGTGCAGCTGTGCATCGGCGCTGGCAGTACGACCGTGCGGCTGTCGAAGGCGCGTCTGTGATCACCCGCCGTCGCGATCGAGGCGGCCGGATGCCAACAACTCGGCGCTCGAGCCTGGTGGCGGCTGCGTTGGTCGCCTCCCTGGTCGGCGTGGGCGCGCCGCTGTGTACGGGTGGCGTTGCCGCCGCCCAAGGTCTGCCGGTTGTGGGTAGGTCCGTTCTTGGCCTGTCGTTGGCCAACGTGACCGGGGCTCTGCCGAGCGTGGTGGCGGCGGTGCCGAACGTGACGGTGGCACTGCCCCGCATCGGGCTGCCAGGCGTGGGGATCACGGTGCCGAGCGTCGGCGTGACGGTCCCCAGCGTCGGAGTGACGGTGCCGAGCGTCGAAGTGACGCTACCGGGCGTCGCGGTGAAGACGCCAGAAGTCGGCGTCTCGACGCCGAACGTG
>DATHLT010000131.1:0-8413 GCA_035487855.1 Solirubrobacteraceae bacterium | reverse complement strand
GGCGTTGAGACGATCGGCTCGAGCATCGCCTCGCTCGGGTGCTCTTGATGCAGCCGGTACTCCTCCACCAGCGCCTTGCCGTCCAAACCCAGTGCCTGGGCGTAAGTCCGTAGAAAGCTCTTCACGAACGTGGGGCCCGGCAGCAGGCCCCACTCTTCATTCTCGAGCGCCCGCAGATACTTGGCCCGGATCTTGGTCTGGGCCTCGATCTCCGACACGTCGATGCGTGCCCGCATACGCGCCTCGCGTAGCGTTGCTCCAATCTCCGGCATTTCAAGCCAAGAGGCTAGTCGTTGACGGCGGTTGCCGACTCGGTGGGTCGCGATTCCAGCCCCGCGAGCACCCGTGGCAGGTCGGCCTCGGTGACCAGGACCTGGCGTGGCTTGGAGCCTTCGTAGCCGGAAATCACGCCGCGGCGCTCGAGCATGTCGATCATCCGTCCCGCGCGGGTGTATCCCAGGCGCAAGCGGCGCTGGAGCATTGAGGTGGACGCGGTCTGCATTTCAGCGACCAGCCGAATGGCATCCGTGAGCAGCGGATCCTCGTCCGGATCGAACTCGTCCGGGGCGCCCTCCACCACCTCGGGCTCTACCTCCTCCAGTAGCTCTTCGCGCAGTTCCGGCTCGCCCTGACGGCGCCACATCTCTGTCAGCTTGGCGATCTGCGCCTCGTCGATGTAGGCGCCCTGGATGCGCTGCAGACGCGATGATCCGACGGGACTAAAGAGCATGTCGCCCTGTCCCAAGAGCGACTCGGCGCCGTTCTGATCGAGAATCACGCGCGAGTCTGTCTGCGATGAGACCGCAAAAGCAATCCGCGACGGGACATTTGCCTTGATCATCCCCGTGATCACATCCACCCGCGGGCTCTGCGTGGCCAGCACCAAGTGGATGCCAACAGCGCGGGCCTTCTGCGCGAGACGGATGATCGAGTCCTCAACGTCAGCCGGAGCCACCATCATCAAGTCCGCGAGCTCGTCGATCACGCACAGGATGTACGGCAGCGGCGCTTCGTCGCGCTTGGCGCGGGCCTTGTTGAGCTCGATCAGGCTGCGTGTGCGCGACAGCGACATGATCCCGTAGCGCTGCTCCATCTCCTTGACGAGGTTCTGCAGTGCGTTGGCCGCCATGCGAGGACTGGTGATCACCGGGGTCAGCAGATGCGGGATCGACTCGTAGTGGTTGAGCTCCACCTGCTTGGGGTCCACCAGCACTAGGCGTACCTCGTGTGGCGTCGCGCGCAAGAGGACGCTCGAGAGCATTGCGTTGATCGCGCCCGACTTACCGGCCCCGGTCGTTCCAGCAACGAGGATGTGCGGCATCTTCGCGAGGTCAGCGCCGATCGCCTTGCCGGCGACGTCCTTGCCGAGCCACACCGTAAGTGGCGACCAATCGCTGGGCGGTGCCTGGAAGACGTCGCCCAGCTTGACGATACGCCGCTTGGCGTTTGGCACCTCCACGCCGACCGCCTGCTTGCCGGGGATCGGCGCAAGAATGCGGATGTCTGTGGCGGCGAGCGCGTAGGCGAGGTCGTCCTTGAGCTGGGCCACCTTGCCGACCTTCGTCCCCGGCGCCAGACGCAGCTCATATCGGGTGATGTGCGGCCCGGCGACCGTGCCGATCACCTTCGCATCGACTCCGAAATGCCCGAGCGCCTCCACCAGATGGGTAGCCGTACGCTCCTGCCCGGCTGTGTCCGGGCGAAGATGCTCAGCGCTCGAGCGGCTCAGCAGCCTGCTCGCATCCGGCAGTTGCCACACGAAGTCGGGGTCGTCCGTCACTGAACCGCGTAGGCGACCCTGCGGCGTTAGGTGCTCGGAGCCAATCGCATCGGCATCGGCGTGAGCTACCCCGGCGATCTCCTCTGCCTCTGACTCTTCTTCTGGCTCAGGCTCATCCTCGTCATCATCGGCCGCAGCGGCGGGCTGGGACGCCTCGTCGACAGGCTCATCCTCGCGCCAGTCACGCGGCGGTGCCTCCACGTGCGTGGCGCGGACGATCAACTCCTCGGGCTCCGGCTCGGGCGGCTGTATGAGATCGAGCGGCGCGTCGTCATCGATCCTGCGGGCGCGTGGGCGCGCACGACTCTCGCTGCGCTCATCGATACGGCGCTCTCCCAGTGAGCGAACCAGGCGTGTGGAGTCGACCAGACCATTGCCTGTCGCGCGGATCACGCTCGCAATCGAAGCGCCAGTAAGCAAGATCACGCCCGTGAGCAAGAGGAAGATCGCAAGGATGTCGACGCCGACACTCTGCACGAGCTTGTGGGTCAGCTCAAACAGCGCTTGGCCGGCGATGCCACCGTGTGTTTCCAGGTGAGCGCTGCTCCACACCCGTGAGCCCTGCGGCGAACCCGAGCTCAGCCCGAGCACGCCGGCGGCGAGCGCCAACGTGACCGCGGCAAAAACGCACAGAGCGCCCGTACGCAGTGGGCGCAGCGCAGGCAACACTGGCCGCAACAGCAGCGCAGCCCCGCCAACTCCGACGGCAACTGGCGTCAGCACGCGTGCGCGGCCGAGCGTCCAGCCAAGCGCAATGGCCACGGCGTGACCCACGCGCCCGCCTGGGGTGGGTGGACCACCAGATCCATAGAAGACGAAGCCCATGAACACCGCGCATGCCAAGAGCGCGAGACCGAGCACATCGCGCCGGCGTTGGTCGAGCACCGGCATCTGCAGCGGCCCCCCACGCAACAGCGATGCGATTCCCGGCGACCGACCTCTGCCCCCACGCCGAGCGCGCGTGCGCTTGGGCACGCTGCGGCGTGCAGCGGGCGGGCGCCGGGACGCGGGTTTGCCTGTGCCCCTGGGGCTGCGAGTACTGGCCATCACGCGCAACTTCGACACCAGAGCCCCAGCACCTCCCCGAGAGCCTTACCATCGCTTTACACGCTGCTACTTACATAAAGACGATGAACGACTTCGCACGCCCACCCCGCGTCCTCGTGGTCGAGGATGACGAGGACATCGCTCAGGCACTCCAGCGTTCGCTGCGCATGGAGGGATATGAGGTGCGGACTGCCGCCGACGGCCACGCTGCGCTTGAGCAGGGCCATGCGTTCGCCCCTGACCTGGTGATCCTCGATCTCGGCCTGCCCGGGCTCGATGGGCTCGAGGTGGCGCGGGAGCTACGCACTGGCGATGACATCCCGATCCTGATCCTAACCGCCCGCGACGCGCTCGAGTCGCGCGTCGAGGGCTTGGACGCGGGCGCCGACGATTATCTGGTCAAGCCGTTCGAGCGCCAGGAGCTGCTCGCGCGCATGCGTGCGTTGTTGCGCCGTCGCCCACCACGTGGCTCGGCGCCACTGCGAGTCGGCGATCTGTCGCTGAACGCCGATACGCATGAGGTTGCCCGCGGCGCTCGGACGATCGAGCTGACCCAACGCGAGTTCGAGTTGCTCGAGTATCTGATGCGCAACGAGCGCATCGTGATCTCACGCCAGCGCCTGCTCGACGAGGTCTGGGGCTATGACCCCTTCTCCACCACGAACACGATCGAGGTGTTCGTGTCCAACCTGCGGCGCAAGCTGGAGGCCGACGGCGAGCCCCGCCTCCTGCACACCATCAGGGGAGCCGGCTACGTCCTCCGCGCCTGACAACGCCCGCACATTTGAGCTTGCACTCCCCGTCGGCCTGAAGCGCGTCGGCACGCGGCTGTCAGCGAGCTTTGACCGACTGCCAATCAGGGTGCGCCTGGCGGGCGTCTCGGCACTATTGACGTTCGTGATCCTGTGCGCGTTCGCGCTGGCGATCGGCTCGCTGACCGTCGAGCGCATCCGCTCGGATTTCAACCGCCAGGTCGAAGACACCGCCGAACAGCTGGTCTCGACACTCGACATCACGGTATATCCGCTGAAAGTCATTCCGCAGCTCAGCGACTTTGCCAACAAGGACGATCACGCAGCGATCAGGATCTTGACGCTCGACGGCACGGTCATCGACCAGTCGCCCGCAAACGCCCCGCCATTCGGGGCACCGAGTGAGACCGAGAGGACTGTCAATGGCTATCGCGTGGTCAGCCGCCCGGCTGTGGTACACCTAATCGAAGGCGGCGCGCGACGCGGCGAGGTGGTCATCGAGTATGGGCACCGCGTGTCCGACACCGAGGCGACGGTCAAGCGCGTCGAGCTATTCCTCGTACTGGGTGTACTTGCCGGGAGCCTGTTCGCACTGTTCGCCGGCATGGCGATCGCCCGCCGCGCGATGGCGCCGATCGCGCTGCTCACCTCGACCGCCGCGGAGATCACGCGCACCCGCGACCCCTCAGGCGGCGTGCCGCAATCACAGGCCGATGACGAGGTGTCAGAGCTTGCACGCACGCTCGAGGGCATGTTGCGAGAGCTCGACGCCGCCCGTAGTGAGACTGAGTCGATGCTAGTGCGCCAGCGCCAGTTCGTGGCTGACGCATCGCACGAGCTGCGCACGCCGCTGACCAGTGTGCTCGCCAACCTCGAGTTGCTGGCGGAATCGCTGGACGGCGACCAGGGCGAGGCCGCGAGCTCGGCGTTGCGCTCGTCCCAGCGCATGCGTCGCCTCGTTGGCGACCTGCTGCTGCTCGCTCGCACCGATGCCGCGCGTGTCGTCGCGCGGGCACCGTGCGACCTCGCGCAGATCGTCGTGGAGGCCGCCGGCGAGCTCGGGTCGGTCAGCGACGAACACGAGATCTCGCTTGACATCCACCCGGCCATGGTGACGGGCTCGAGCGACGAGCTGCATCGCCTGACGATCAACCTCCTGGAGAATGCACTGCGGCACACGCCGCCCGGAACGGCGGTCCACGTGTCCACGGCCACGACCGCCACCGGCACGGTCGAGCTGGTGGTCGAGGACAATGGTCCCGGCGTGCCGCCGCAGCTAGCGTCCAACCTATTCGAGCGCTTCGTGAGGGGAGCAGGCGATCGCGGCGGCTCCTTCGGCCTCGGCCTTGCGATCGTGCAGGCGGTGGCCGTCGCTCACGGCGGCAGCGTCACGCTCGAGACGCGCGGGGCGAAGCATCCGCCCGGCACCACCGGCGCCCGCTTCGTGGTGAGGCTGCCCGCCCTACGCGCCGCTGAGCACCAACCTGCAGATCAGATCGTTACGGGCGTCGGCCCGCAGTCAGCCGTCTAGCGCGACGCGCTAGACCTCTACTACGACGGGCAGGACCATAGGCCTCCGCTTAAGACGGTCGTAGACTAGCTTCGCCAGATCGTCGTGCAGCAGCTGTTGTAGGAGGTCGACCTCGCGGATCTGCTCGCGTGCGGCGCGCTCCAGCGACTGCTCGACGGTAAGCCTGATCTCCTCGACGAGCTCGTCTGCCTCGTCCAGGAACGGCACTCCACGGAAGATCACCTCCGGGTCGGCGACGGAGCTGCCGTCCTGCTCGGCGATCGTGACGACGATGATGAAGATGCCATCGGCTGACAGCATGCGCCGATCGCGCAGCGCCGCATCCGCCAGCTCGCCGATCTCGACGCCGTCGACGAAGATCATGCCGGCCTGCTCTCTAGAGCCAAAGCGTGCGCCGCGCTCGTCGATATCCAGCGGCAGGCCGTTATCGCCTTGGAAGATGTCGCGCGGCGGAACACCGACGGCCTCGGCGAGCTGGGCGTGCAGGCGCAGCCGCTTGAAGTCGCCGTGGAAGGGCATCACATACCGTGGCTTGACGAGGTTGAGCATCAGCTTGACCTCCTCCGCATATCCGTGCCCGGAGGCGTGCACGGGGGCCTCGCGTGGTGTGATCACGTCGCAGCCAATGTGGTAGAGCCGGTCAATCGTCTCGTTGACAGCGCGCTCATTCCCCGGGACAGGCGTGGCCGAGAACACGACTGTGTCGCCGGACTTCAGCTCCACCTGGGGGTGGTCACGATAGGCCATTCTGCGTAGCGCCGAGAGCGGCTCGCCCTGCGAGCCCGTCGAGATGATCACCACCCGCTCGTCGGGGAAGTCACTGATCTCACGAGGGCCAACGAGCATCCCGTCGGGGACCTCGATGTGGCCGAGGGTACGGCCGATGCCGACGTTCTTGCGCATCGAGCGCCCGACCAGCGCGACCTTGCGGTCGAGTGCGTAGGCGGCGTCGACGACCTGCTGCACGCGGTGGATGTTCGAGGCGAAGCTCGTCACCACGATCCGTCCCTCGCAGCGGGCGAACACCTCCTCCAGATGGGGGCCGACGACCGACTCGGACGGTGAGAAGCCGGGACGGTCGACGTTGGTCGAGTCGCCACACAGCAAAAGCACGCCTTCGCGGCCGAGCTCAGCCAGGCGCGAGACATCGGCGGGCGGCCCGTCCACGGGCGTCTGGTCGAACTTGTAGTCGCCCGTGATCAGCACCGTGCCGAGGTCGGTGCCGAGCGCTACGGCGCTGGAGTCGGGGATCGAATGGGTCATGTGCACGAGCTCCAGCGAGAATGGCCCGAGCTCGAAGCTCTCCCCTGGATCGACCTCGTTGATCTCCACGTCGCGCAGCTTGTGCTCGTCGAGCTTTGAGCGCGCCATCGCGACGGTCAGCGCGCCTCCATAAACAGGCGGCATTCTTTGCTGACCGAGCTCGCGCAGCACCCACGGCAGCGCCCCCAAATGGTCCTCATGGCCGTGGGTGACGACGATCGCCTCGATGTCTCTGGCGCGCTCGCGTAGATAGGAGAAGTCGGGTAGCACCAGATCGATACCGACCATCTCCGGCGTGGGAAAACGCAAGCCGACATCGACCACGATGATGCGACCGTCGTACTCGACGACGGTCATGTTCTTGCCTATCTCCCCCAGCCCACCGAGGGGCAGGACGCGCAACGCTGAACTCACGCGCGCATGCTCGCTGGCCGATCGGCGATCGCGAGGCCGTGGCGTTCGAGCATCGCGCCGACGACCTCGGTCTCATCCTCGGTGGTCTCCACCAGCGGCAAGCGCAGGCCGCCGACGTTGTGGCCGAGCATGTTCAACGCCGCCTTCGTGCACGTCGGGCTCGGTGCGAGGAACAGCGTCTCGTAGACGTCCTGTAGCGAGGCGTCAATCTCGGCCCGGTGCTCGGGCTCGTCGACCATGCGGCGCATCTCGTTGCCGACGATGTGGCTGGAGACGCACACGCCACCGGCGCCGCCCATGTCGAGCGTGGGCGCAAGCGAGGTGTCGTCGCCCGCGTACACGGCGAGCCCGTCGATCAGCTGCAGCTCGTCAGCGTTTGCCTGCTTGACGCCCTCGATGTGCTCGATCTGGGCAAGCTCGGCGAGTAGCTCGGGGCCGATGTTGGTACCCGTACGGCTGGGGATGTTGTAGAGCAGGATCGGCTTGTCGGTGGCGCCAGCAATTGCTTCGTAGTGGCGCTTTAGCCCGAGCGGGCTCGGGCGGTTGTAGTAGGGCGTGACGGAGATCTGCGCATCGGCCCCCAGCGCGGTGGCACGTTCGGTGAGGAACACTGCGTGGCGGGTGTCGTTAGTGCCGGTGCCGGCGACGATTGTCTTACCCGGTGGGCACTCGGCTACGGCCAGTGCGATCAGATCGAGCTGCTCGTCGTCGGTGAGGGTCGCGGCCTCGCCAGCGCTGGCCGCGACGACGAAGCCATCAGAGCCGTTCTCGGCCAGGTGGCGCATGAGCGCCACGAACGACTCCTCGTTGACAGCGCCCTGCTCGTCGAAGGGCGTGACAATCGCGGTGAGGATTGTGCCGAGGTCCATGTCTTTCAGTATTCCATGCGAGCGCAACTCAGAAGAGAAGATTCTCCAACCCGACCAGCGGAGATTCGCTCAGCGTACCCACGCGGCGCACGGCAAGTAGTACCCCCGGCATGAACGACTCGCGATTGATCGTATCGTGACGGATAGTAAGCGTCTGGCCGAGGTCGCCGAGGATTACCTCCTGGTGGGCGACGAGTCCCGGCAGGCGCACCGAGTGGATTGGCGGCGGGGCGCCGCTGCCGGCCTGCGCCATCAGCTCGGCGGTCCTTTTGGCGGTGCCGCTGGGGGCGTCGAGCTTGCCATCGTGATGTAGCTCGATGATCTCGGCCTTCTGCATATGCTGCGCGGCCTGCGCGGCGAAGCGCATCATCAGCACGGCGCCGATCGCGAAGTTCGGAGCGATCAACACATTGGCGCGGGTGGGCTGCCCGTCTTGGATCTCTGACTCACTGCCAGCTTGCAACTCGGCCATCAGTGGCGCCGGGTCAAAGCCCGTAGTACCGATCACCACGTGAACGCCGGCGCGCACGCATGCGAGCGCGTTCTCGAGCGCTGTGCCGGGGGTGGTGAAGTCAACCAGCACCTCGGCCGCACCGAGAACGTCGGCGAGCGTCGTGTCGAGCAGCGGATCGGCGCGTCCCACGAGCTCCATGTCATCGGCGCCGAGCACGGCCTCGCAGACCGTCTGGCCCATGCGTCCGGCGGCACCCGCAACGGCTACCTTGATCATCGCGTCTCCCCTACCGAGCCGGCGGAT
>DATHLT010000130.1:0-11666 GCA_035487855.1 Solirubrobacteraceae bacterium | reverse complement strand
GGGTTGTTCACCGACCGCGACAGCGCTGCCAAGCATTTGGCGCAGGGCGCGAAGAAGGTGGTGATCTCGGCGCCGGCTACGAATCCCGATGCGACGGTCGTCCTGGGTGTGAACTTCGATGAGGTGTATGACCGCGACTCCCACGACGTGATCTCAAACGCTTCGTGCACGACCAACTGCCTGGCGCCGGTGGCGAAGGTGGTCAACGACACGGTTGGCATCAAGCACGGCCTGATGACGACGATTCACGCCTACACGGCCGACCAGCGGCTGCAGGACATGCCGCACAAAGACCTGCGCCGCGCGCGGGCGGCGGCGGTCAACCTGATCCCGGCCTCGACGGGCGCGGCCAAGGCGATCGGCCTGGTGATCCCTGAGCTACAGGGAAAGCTCAACGGCTTCGCGGTGCGCGCACCGGTGCCGACGGGCTCGGTCGTGGACCTGACGGTCGAGTGTCCCCGCGAGACGAGCGTGGATGAGATCAACGGCGCGCTGAAAGCGGCCGCTGAGAGCGGGTCGCTGAAGGGGATCATGCAGTACACCGAGGATCCGATCGTCTCCAGCGACATCGTGAAGTCACCGTACTCGTCGATCGTCGACTCGCTGCTGACGGCGGTGGTCGACGGCACGATGCTGAAGGTCGTGGCCTGGTACGACAACGAGTGGGGCTACTCCAACCGGCTCGTGGACCTGGTCCAGAGGGTTCTGTGAGCGGACGATGGCGAGCAGCCGCCCCACCTGCCGATCGGGTTGGCGCGGTGGTACAGAGGATCTGCAGAGGGGTATCGTGAAGGAGCACGACGAGATCGGAGATAGTCGATGAGGGGCATTGACGACCTGGACGTGCACGGCAAGAGGGTGCTCGTGCGCGTGGACTTCAACGTGCCGTTGGAGGACGCTGACGGCGAAGCGGCCGGCGGCGTTCCGCTGGTGAGCGACGACACGCGCATTGCGGCGGCGTTGGCGACGATCGAAGAGTTGCGCTCCGCGGGGGCGCGGCTGGTGCTGGTCTCGCATCTGGGCCGGCCACAGGGCAAACGCGTGCCGGAGCTGTCGATGGCGCCTGTGGCGGACCGCCTGCGTGAGCTGACCGGCGCGAAGGTGACGCTGGCGCCGGCGGTGGTCGGCGATGAGGTGACGGCGCTGGCGGATGGGCTCGGCGAAGGAGACATTCTGGTGCTCGAGAACGTGCGCTTCGAGCCGGGAGAGACCGAGAACGACCCGGAGTTTGCCCAAGAGCTTGCGGCCCTGGCGGACCTGTATGTGGACGACGCGTTCGGCGTGGCGCATCGCGCACACGCGAGTAACGAGGGCGTCACGCATCTGTTGCCGAGCGCGGCTGGACGCCTGCTGGAACGCGAGGTCAAGACGCTGACGGGCATCCTCGAACACCCCGACCATCCGCTGGTGGCGATCGTGGGCGGCGCCAAGGTGGCGGACAAGATCAGGGTGATCGAGCGCTTTTTGGCGGTGGCCGACGTCGTCATGATCGGCGGCGCGATGTGCTTCCCGTTCCTGTGTGCGCAGGGGCACACGGTGGGAACGTCGCTGTGTGACGAAGAGGACGTGGAGCATGCGCGCAGCGCGCTTGCGCGAGCAAGCGACACGCACGATCCGCAGCCTGGTCGCGCACGTCTGTTGGTGCCGCACGACCTGGTCATCGGCGAGCGCCTGGCAGCGGACGCGGAGCATCGCGTGCTCGACGGGGTGGAGGTGCCGGCGGGCTGGATGGGCCTGGACATCGGCCCGAAGACGGCGGAGCGCTATGCGACTGTGATCGCGAGCGCGGGGACCGTGTTTTGGAACGGCCCGATGGGTGCGTTCGAGCTGGAGCCGTTCGCGGCGGGCACGCGGGCGGTGGCGGAAGCGGTGGCGAGCGCACCGGGCATGACGGTGGTGGGCGGCGGCGACTCGGCGGCGGCAATCGCGCAGTTCGGGCTCGAGCGCGCGGTCGACCACCTCTCGACTGGCGGTGGCGCGACGCTCGAGCTGGTTGAGGGCCGCGTGCTACCGGGCGTGCAGGCGCTTGAAGGCGTGGGAGTGGTCGGTAGATGACCCGCACACCGCTGATTGCGGGCAACTGGAAGATGTACAAGACGCAGGAGCAGGCGGAGGACTACATCCAGGCGCTGCTGCCGCGGGTATCGGCGGTGGACGGAGTGGACGTGGCGATCTGCGTGCCGTTCACGGACCTGAGCGCGATGGTCGACAGCGCGCGTGGCTCACGCGTGGAGGTGTTCGCGCAGAACATGCACCAGGAGTCCGAGGGTGCTTACACGGGCGAGGTCTCCGCGTCGATGCTCTCCGAGCTCGATGTGCGCGGGGTGGTGCTGGGTCACTCCGAGCGCCGGGCGTTCTTCGGCGAGACCGACAAGGCGCTGGCGTTGAAGGTGCCGGCGGCGCTGAAGGCGGGGTTGGTTCCGATCGTGTGCGTGGGCGAGACCGAGGCGGAGCGCGACAATGACGACACCGACCGTAAGCTGCGCCAGCAGGTCCGCGACGACCTGGCGGGCGTGCCGGTGGAGCGGCTGTCGGAGGTGGTGATCGCGTATGAGCCGGTGTGGGCGATTGGCACCGGCAAAGTCGCCAGTCCCGAACAGGCGCAGGAGGCGATCGCGTTCATCCGCGCGCTGGTGGGCGATCGCGACAAGCAGGCGGCGGAGTCGGTGCGGATCCTGTATGGCGGCTCTGTCAAGCCGGAGAACGCGGCGGAGCTGTTGGCATTGGCGGACGTGGACGGTGCGCTAGTGGGCGGAGCGTCGCTGGAGGCTGAGACGTTCGCACAGATCGTGACCGCAGCGGCCAAATGAGCATCTCGCCGGGTCCTGGCGAGCTGCCGGCGGGGAGTGCTTGTCTGATTGTGCTCGACGGCTGGGGCCTTGCTGAGCCGGGTCCGGGTAACGCGGTGTCGCTCGCGAAAACACCGGTTTTCGACGAGCTGTGGGAGTCCTATCCGCACACGACGCTGACAGCATGGGGGCGCGCGGTGGGACTGCCGGAAGGCCAGATGGGAAACAGCGAGGTGGGGCATCTGAACCTGGGCGCCGGGTCGGTGGTGCGCCAGGATTTGGTGCGCATCGATGATGCAGTAGCGGACGGCTCGCTGGCGCAGAACGAGCTGCTGCGGGCGGCGTTCGCGGACGCGGAGCGGGTGCATCTGATCGGTCTGGTGTCAGATGGCGGCGTGCACTCGTCGATCGATCATCTACGCGCGTTGATTGCGTTGGGTCATTCGCTGGCAGTGCAAGATCTGGTGGTGCACGCTTTTACAGACGGGCGTGACACGCTGCCGCACGCGGGTGTGAACTACCTGCGCGAGCTGGACGGGACGCAGGGTGTGCGTGTCGGCTCGGTCGTGGGGCGCTATTGGGCGATGGACCGCGACAGGCGCTGGGAGCGCGTGCAGCGCGCATACGACATGCTTGTGCACGCGAGCGGGGGTGGGCAGGCGATTTATCATGCCGACAGCGGCGAGCAGGCGGTCGAGGAGGCCTACCGCAGGGGCGAGACGGACGAGTTCATCGAGCCGACGTTGGTGGGCGCGGAGGCGTCGATCCGCCCGGGTGACAGCGTGATCGCGTTCAACTTCCGCCCGGACCGCATGCGCGAGATCACGCGTGCGCTGGCGGAGCCGGGGTTTGACGCCCGTCCACCCGGCGACTCTCGCCCAGCCGAGGAGCTGCCCGGCTGGAGCGGCCGCGGTGGCGCTTCGGCGATCGGCCGCTACACGACGCTGACGAGCTACGAGGAGGACTGGTCCTACCCGGTGCTGTTCACACCTGAGCACCCGGCGACGACGCTGTCGGTGGTGCTTGAGCAGGCGGGCGCCTCGCAGCTGCATGTGGCGGAGACGGAGAAGTACCCGCACGTGACGTACTTCTTCAATGGCGGCGAGGAGGCGCAACTGCGTGGCGAGCGGCGCGAGCTGGTGCCTTCGCCACGGGACGTGCCCACGTATGACCACAAGCCGCAGATGAGCGCGCGCGAGGCCGCGGCGGCGTTCGTGGGCGCATGGCGCGAGGACGGGGCTCGTTTCGGCATCATCAACTTCGCCAACGCGGACATGGTTGGACACACGGGTGTGATTGCGGCAGCGGTGGTGGCGATCGAGACGGTTGACGAGTGCCTGGGGGAGGTGGTGAAGGCGGTGCACGAGCGCGGCGGCGTGTGCGTGATCACCGCCGATCATGGCAACGCCGACCACATGCTGGAGCCGGACGGCAGCCCTAACACACAGCATTCGCTGAACCCCGTGCCGCTGATCGTGACGAGCGCGGGCGTGTCGCTGCGCCTGCAGGGTGGCATTCTCGCGGATGTCGCGCCGACGGTGCTCGAGCTGTTGGGACTCGAGCAGCCGCAGCAGATGACCGGGCACTCGTTGATCGAGGCCCGCTAGATTTTCTTTCTTTAGAGAGCAGCCTTGCGGCTGCTGGCGGCGTTCGCGTGGCGGAAAGGGAGCGGAGATGGACTCACAGGAGCAGGGCAGGGAGCCGCGGGCAAGGTCGCGTAGGTTGCTGGCGGCGTTCTTCCTCCAGGCGGGCGTCAACCACTTCCTGATGTCGCGGACATACGAGAAGATCGTGCCGCCGTCGCTGCGCGATCACGCCAAGGCGGTCGTGCAGATCAGCGGCGTGGCGGAGATCGTGGGCGGGGTAGGGGTGTTGGTGCCGTCCACCAGACGGCTGTCGGGCCTCGGCCTGATCGCGCTGTTGGCAGCCGTGTTCCCAGCCAATCTGTATATGGCGCGCCAGCCTGAGGATTTCCGGAAGATCCCTCGCTGGGCGCTGTATGGGCGGCTGCCGCTGCAACCGCTGATGATGCTTTGGGCGTGGCGGGCGACACGGCGATGACGGCGATCGTCCGAGCCGCTAGCGCGAGCGCTGCTACGCTCGATTGAGTAGCACGCTTGATCGGACCGTCATGTCAACCGTCACCGCCGTCAAGATCGCAAACTCCGAGCAGGAGACGCTCACGTTGGGGGAGCTGCGCGCGTGGCGAGGCTTGCTGAGGGCACATGCGTGCCTGGCGAAGGGCCTGGATTCCGAGTTGGAGCATGCTCACGGCCTGCCGATGACCTCGTATGAGGTGCTGCATCACCTGGAGGAGATCAGCGGCGGGCGCATGCGGATGTGCGAACTGGCAGAACAGGCACAGTTGTCACGCAGCGGCCTGACGCGCCTGGTGGATCGCATGGAGCGCGATGGCCTGATCGAGCGCTGCTCGTGTGACCACGACGCGCGCGGTTCCTACGCCTGCATCACGACGGCTGGGCGCGAGCGTCTGCAAGCAGCTCGCGGCACCCATCTGGCGGTCATCAGGGACCTGTTCCTCTCCCACTTCTCAGAGCAAGAACTCAGCACGCTCGCGGACATGTGGGAACGCATCGCCCCCTGTAGCAGTTGTTAGCGGGCGTGGCGGCGGTGCAGGATCAGCCCGCCGATGATGGCCACGACCACAGCTACCAGGCCATAGATCCCAAACGTTTCGATCACGTTGCTGGCGGACTGGCCGAGGAAGTACGCGATCAGGCCAACGCCTGTGGCCCAGGCGATACCTCCAAGCGCATTCCATAGGGCGAACTCCCGCCAGCGCATGCGCGTGGCTCCGGCCAGCCAGGAAGCCCATACGCGTAGTCCCAGCAGGAAACGCCCGAAGAACACGGCCTTGGGGCCGTGTGCCGCGAAGAACGGCTCGCCGACGCGCAGGACCTGCAGGCGTTGGCGGTGGAACGCGCCTGGGCGCTCGAGCAGCCAACGCCCGCCCTTGCGGCCGATCACATAGCCGAGGTTGTCGCCGACGATTGCGCCGGCGGCCGCGAGCAGGATCACGAGCTCGATGTTGAGCTTGCCCTTGCTGGCCAGCACCGCCGCTGTGATCAGCGCCGTCTCGCCGGGGATGGGGACGCCGCCGGCCTCGCTCATGACGAGCAGGAACACCAGCGGATAGCCGGCGTCCTGGACCAGCTTGTTGACGTCGAGGATGGACGCGAGCATGACGGGCCGGGAACGCAGCCCGGTGGACCCTCTCTATTGGGTGTTTTCCGAGACGAGCTGCTTGAGCGCAGAGGATGTCTTTTGCACGTCGGAGTAGACGACGTTTCGCAGCACTACTTTGGTTGGTGTTGGCGCGGTGAGCACCACCACGGCGACGATCGCCAGCGCGAGCGCCAATAGCGCGAGAATCAAGATCAGCAGTCGGCTCGAGCGCCGTCGGCTGGAAGCGCTCGCCGGTCGCGTCTGCTGCACCGGCGCGTGTGCCCTGGCCGGTCCTTGGCGTGGGCGCCTGGTGGCGACGGTGGATGCGGAGCCCGAAGGACGTCCTGCTGGGAGCACGGTCGTGGCCTGGCTGGTTGGTGATCCGCCACGGCCGGCGCTGCGCGAGCGCTGGCCTTGCGGGGAGACGCCCTTGGCGCCGTGTGCCAGGGCGTGCCCCATCTCGAGTGCGGTCTTGTAGCGGTCGCGGGGGTCCAGCGCCAGCGCCATCGCCACCGCTTCTGCCAGTTGCGGCGTGACGGCCGCGACCAGCGTGTCGAGCATGGGCGGGCTCTCTTGCTGCTGCTTGAGCGCGAGCTCTGTCAGCGACGTCGCCTCATACGGTAGGCGCCCGGAGATCAGCTGGTAGGTGACTACCCCCAGCGCATATAGGTCGGCGCTCGGTCCTGCCTCCTCGCCGCGCGCCTGCTCGGGTGCCAGATAGGCGGCAGTGCCGAGCACCGAGCCGACCTGCGTGATGCTTGATTGCTCGGTCGCCTTGGCGATCCCGAAGTCCGCCAGCTTGACCTCACCTTCGCGGGCACGCAGCAGGTTGCCGGGCTTGACGTCGCGGTGCACCACACCATGGCGGTGTGCGTAGTGAAGACCCTCGCATGCCTGTCCGATGATCGACAGCGCCTCGTCCACCTCCACCCAGCCGTCGTCACGCAGGATCTCAGCGCAGGAAGAGCCTTCGATGTACTCCATGACGATGAAGTACTGGCCCGTGCGCTCGTCGCGGCCGGAGTCGAACACCTGCACTATGTTCGGGTGCACCAGCCGCGCTGCTGCCTGCGCCTCGCGCTGAAAGCGCGACACGAACGTGGGGTCATCGGCGAGGTGCTCGGCGAGCAGCTTGACTGCCACCTGGCGCTCCAGGCGCAGGTCGATGGCAAGATGCACGGTGGACATGCCGCCGAAGCCGAGGCGGCTGTCCAGCCGGTAACGGCCGGCAATCTCAGCGGCGCTCATTTGCCCGGTTCCTGGGTGCCGCCGGTGGGTGCTTCCGTGCCGACGCCTGGAGTGCCGGCACCGGCGCCTTCGACTCCACCGGTGCCGCCCCCCTGTGCGGGTGTTTCTTCGCCGGTGCCAGGCGCCTGTGTTCCGCCTCCGGCGCCTGGCGTGGCCGGGGTGGTGGTAGGTGGGGTGACGGGAGGCGTGGTGGTCGTTTCTGTCGTTGCCGGCGTGGTCGCGCTCGTGCTGGTGGTCGTACTGGGCGTTGTTTTGGCGGTGGTGCTGGTGACTGTTGCTTGTGCCAGTGGCTGTGCGCACAGTGCGAGTGCGTGCGAGCGCAGGTTGTCGATGCCTTGGCGCAGCGTCTGGCGCAAGCCCGCGTCGACGGTGGTGGGCAGTTCGTTGAAATCCTGTTCGGTTGTGCCGATCGCGGCTTCGGTTGCCGAGCAGTCGCCGTCGCCAGTTTCCGCCGCCTGAGCGACCGCTTCGAAGTCGCTCTGCAAAGGGCCCGCGTCAGCGAGCGGGATCAGCTTGCCGCTGGAGCTGCCGCACGCGGCGATCGACAGTGCCGCGGCTACGCCGAGCAGGCCGGAAAGCAGCCCGCTGGCGCTGATGCGCCGCGTCACTGACCGTACTCCAGGCGCTCTGCCAGCGAGTCGGGCAAACGCGCGGCACGGATTGCGGCCGCCGCGCCCGCGACGTTGTAGTCGGCCCGTTGGAAGGAAACGGCCATGCTGTCGAGGTCTAGCAGCAGCCATGATGCTCGCGGGTCCCCATCGCGTGGCTGTCCGACGCTGCCCGGGTTCAGCAGCCATTCGCCCTCAGCCAGGTCGAGCTGTGTGCCGGCACGGCGCGGCTCGCCCGTAGCCAGCTCGCCGTCGTGGCGCACGAACGACAGCGCCACGTGGGAATGGCCGATCAGGCAGATGCGCTGGCCTTGCGCGTCCAGGCACAACTCTGCAAGCAGCGCTGAGAGCACGTACTCCCAGACGGGGTCACGCGGGCTGGCGTGGAACAGGCCAACCGCCTCCTCCTCGCCCCGCGGGCTCAGGCCTTTGAGGAACTCCAGGTTCTCGGGCGCGATCACCTCGCGCGTCCACTGTGCCGCCATGCTCGCCCCGCGCGAGAACTCATCGAGTGCGATCTC
Source organism: Solirubrobacteraceae bacterium (assembly GCA_035487855.1). Taxonomy (GTDB): domain Bacteria; phylum Actinomycetota; class Thermoleophilia; order Solirubrobacterales; family Solirubrobacteraceae; genus Palsa-744. Next base: position 3,314 of record DATHLT010000130.1, on the reverse strand, counting down.
CCCGGTGACCGCCAGGTCGTGATTGCCCGCCAAGCACACGGCGGCATGCTCACGTGCCAGCTCCACACACGCATCGGGCTCGGCGCCATAGCCGACGAGGTCGCCCAGGCACCACAGCTCGGCCGCATCGCTTTCGGCGATCGCATCGAGCGTCGCTTCAAAAGCGTGTCTGTTGGCGTGAATATCGGAGATGACCGCGACCTTCATCCTTGCAGGGTAGGAACACCATCGCCGCTGTTGCGTTCCACGGTCGCTGTTGCTGCAAGAGTCCAGCCAGCCCCAAGCGGCCGCGGTGCGCACCCACGTGGCTCTAGGCGGGTTCGGACCCTGGCTCGCTTCCGCCGTACTCGGGCAGGTTCTTGATGCCCTCGCGGGCGCTCCACTTCGAGTAGTTGTCCTCCATCGCGTCGATCAGCTCGCGCATGAAGCGTGCGGACAGGTTGACGCGAGAGACGACGACGCCGGGAACCTCGTCGGACTCGACCTCGTGGTCGACACGGGCAAAGGTGACGGTGAACTCGTAGTCGGAATGGCTGACGTTGGCAAAGTTGGCGTATACACCCCCCATGATCTCGGGGGACAGGTGGATATTTATGTGGCGCTCGGCGCCTGAGTCTTGGTCGTTCACACAGCTAGTATCGCAAGCGCCGCGCACCGACCGATGACCGAGCCTGAACCCTCCAGCAACCACACCTCCGCGCAGCTGCCCGCGGATCCCGGCGCGATGCCGCTCGAGCGTCTGCGCGCGGCTGTGATCGCCGCTGCCGAGGGGCTCGCCGGCGAGGGGGCAGGTAGCGGGCAGATCACGCTGGAGCGTCCGCGCCGGGCGCAGTTCGGCGACTACTCCACGAACGCGGCGCTGCTGCTCGCTCCCGGCCTCGGCAGCGCGCCGCGCGACGTGGCCGAGCAGCTCGGGCAGGCGCTAAAGGCGGGCCTGGGAGTGAGCCTCGAGCGTTTCGAGGTCGCGGGGCCTGGTTTTCTCAACCTGTTCCTGTCGGACTCCTGGCTGACGGGCGCCCTCGCGCAGGCGTTGGCGGCCGGCGATGGGTTTGGCGTCGGCACGGTGGGCGAGCCACAGCGGGTACTGGTGGAATTCGTCTCCGCCAACCCGACCGGGCCGATGCACGTGGGCCACGCGCGCAACGCCGCATACGGCGACGCGCTCGCGCGCATGCTCGCGCTGCAGGGCCATCGCGTGGAGCGCGAGTTCTACGTCAATGACGCGGGCTCGCAGGTGCGTAAGTTCGGCGAGTCGATCCAGGCGTTGGCGCGCGGGCAGGCGGTGCCCGAGGATGGATACCGGGGGGAGTATGTGGCCGACCTTGTCCCGCGCCTGGAGGGTGCCGCGAGCATGGACCCCGGGGCGCTGGGGCACGCGGCGGTGGCGATCATGATCGAGAGTATCAAGGCGTCGCTGGTGGCGTTTGGCGTGGGGGAGTTCGATGTGTGGAGTTATGAGAGCGTGCTGCACGAAGGCGACCCCAGCCCTGTGGCGCACGCGCTGTCGCTGCTGGAGCAGCAGGGACATACGTTCACCAGCGAGGGTGCGCTGTGGCTGCGTACGAGCGACTTCGGCGACGACAAGGACCGTGTGCTTGTGCGCTCGAGCGGCGAGCACACGTACTTCGCCTCGGATATCGCCTACCACCAGGACAAGCGTGAGCGCGGCTTTCAGCGTCAGATCGACGTGTGGGGCGCCGACCACCACGGCTACGTGCTGCGTATGAAGGCCGCATATGAGGCCCTTGGCGGCGACCCGGACGAGCTGGAGCTTCTGATCATGCAGCTCGTGCATCTGATGAGCTCCGGCGAGCGCGCGCAGATGTCCAAGCGCGCGGGCGAGTTTGTCAGCCTGGATGACCTCGTGGCAGAGATCGGCGTTGATGCCGCCCGCTGGTACTTGCTGGCGCGCTCGCACGACACGACGGTCGATCTCGACCTCGATCTGGCGAGCCAGCAGTCCAATGAGAACCCCGTGTACTACGTGCAGTACGCGCACGCGCGTATCGCATCGATGCTGGCCAAGGCGGGATCAGAGCGCGTGGACACGGCGATCGCGTCGGTGGCCGACGCGGCGCTTGCGGGCGACACCTCGCTGCAGGGTGTGCAGCGTGAGCCGCTGCACGCGACCGAGCGGGCGCTTGTGGAGCAACTGCTTGCTTTCCCGGCCGAGCTCGCGGAGGCTGCGGAGCGGCGCGCGCCACATCGCATCGCGGCCTATGCGCTGGAGTTGGCACAGACGTTTACCGCCTTCTACCGCGACTGCCACGTGGTGGGAGTGGAGCCCGAGTCCGTGGAGTCGTTGCGGATCGCCCTGTGTGTGGCCAGCGCCGGCACGATCGCCCGCTGCTTGGAGCTGCTGGGCGTGAGCGCACCCAACTTGATGTAGCCGTCGCTCGACGCAGCGCGCAGGGTGATGCGGCTCAGTCGAAGTGCGCGAGGTCGGACTCGAGCCTTGCCGCATCGGCTGGGCTGAGCGTCGCCGCGGCGGGACTTGCGATCGCCGTCTGGGCACGGGCGTGGCGGCGCCAGCGCGGCAGCACCACTGCGAGCGTGGCGAGCAATGCGAGAACCACGGCAAGCGGAACCAGGTATGCAGCGAGGTCGAAGCCGTGGGTGCTCGGCAACCCCAGCACGGCAGGGCCGTATTGAGCGACCAGCGAGCGCTTCACTTGAGCTTCGTCCTGCCCTTCGTTGATCAGGCCCTGGATGTATTCCCGCTCGAGTTTCGCCTGCGGCGACTCCGCCACCATCAGCGGTATTTTGCACGTCACGCACATCACCTGCCGCTCGATGATCGGTAGCGTCGTGCGCGGCTTGACGTGCGGCGTACGCGCGGCGAAAGCAATCCCCGCGGCCTGAGCCCCGCTGGCGGCCAGCGCCGCGAGTAGGAACACCGCGAGCAGCTTGCGCGCAACGCTCATGAGCTTTCAGCCAGCGCGATCGCGTGGTTGAGGAATGCCTGATCGATCTGTCCGCGCGAGATCGCCACGATCTTGCCCTGGCGGTTGATGACGAAGCTCTCTGGCAGCTGGTCGGTGCCGTAGGCGCGCGCGAACGTGCCCGTGCTGTCGCGCAGGTTGGTGTACGTGAGGTGGTAGCGGCGTACGAAGCTTTCCGAGTCGGGTGACGCGTCCTCGTAGGTCACGCCAAGCACCGTTGCGTCGTGTGCTTGCAAGCGACGCTGCGCACGCTCCAAAAGCGGCGCCTCGATTTGGCACGGTTCACACCACGAAGCCCAGAAGTTCAGGATTACCACCTTGCCCTTGAGCGCGGCCAGCGAGCCGCGGCTGTTGCGGCCCAGCACCGGCAGC
>DATHLT010000129.1:0-17984 GCA_035487855.1 Solirubrobacteraceae bacterium | reverse complement strand
TTCGTTGTACTTGCCCACGAATACGTCGCCGTTTGAGGGGTCGATCGCGACCGTCCGTGCGCCGCCTTCGGCGAGCACCGTCTGAGCGCCAGCCGGGTTCGGCTGGCCTGCTTCACCGGCGATCCGCACAACCCGCCCGGCGCCGGTGTCGGCGACGTACACGTTGCCTTCGGAGTCGACGGCGACGGCCGCGGGTTTATTGAAGGCACCGACTGACGTACCTTCGAAGGTGTTGATGATGTCTCCGGTGGCTGGGCTGAACTCCTGCACCGCGTCGTTGGCAGGGTTGGGGAAGTAGATGTCTCCCGCGGAATCAGTTGCGATCTGCACGACCAGCCCATCGGCTTTGCCGAGAAAGACTGGGACTTTGGACCCGGCAACCGAGATCGGAAAGACCGAGTTGTCAACTTCTTGACCCGCGGGAGTGAACATCTGAATCTGTTCGCCCCGCGCATTGACGATGTAGACATCGCCGTTGAGAGGATCGACTGCTGCCCCCGATAGCCTCGCTGGACCGTCAGCTGCGGTTTCCAGTTCGAACGCTTCAGTGTCAAAAGGCGATGGCGGCGAGAGACTGCTGCCCTCAGCATCAAACTTGCTCACTCCGGTCGCTTCCACCTCGCTTGCGACATAGACGTCGCCCCCAGACGGACCGCTCGAGTTGTCGACGGCCACGCCAACCGGCTCGTTCAGGCCCGCAGTGAAGCTCCCGACCGGATCGTAGCCGGCGGCGCGTACGGCAGAGACGCCCACCAGGAGCGAGCAGGCGATCACAGCAAGAGTGAGCAGCAGCCAGGGGCAGCGGCGCAGGGGCAGGGTCATAGCTTCACGCTCGCTGTCTTAGCCGCTGCCTGCGCGCCGGCGGTGATCCTGGCGTGCAGTTCGAGCTTGTCGTGGTGTTCGTGCATGGCTTGGCCGCTCTGGGTCAGAGGCACCCGAATCTTGCTGGTGCCCTTTTTGAGGTTGCGCTTGGTGGTTTTCAGGCCCTTGCCGCTGAGCGTGACGGTGCCCTTGGTGGTGGCGGCGAGCGTGACGAGCAGGCGCGTGGCCGTTGCCGTAGCCTTGGTGATCTTGACCGCCGCCTTTGCCGCGGGGCAGCCGGTCACGGAGATCTTGGTCGTCTGCTTGACCTGTGCTCCGGACTGGCCCGTGATGGTGGTGGGCATTGTCAGCGCCTGACCACATAGGTCGTAGTTCGCGCTCGCCGGGAGGTAGGTCCCGAGGATCGAGTGTGGACCCTCGGGAAGCTGCAGTTCGAATGTGCTGATCGGCGCGTCGGGAACGGTTTCGAATCTCGAGTAGGTGATGCCGCTTTTGATGTCGGTGTTGCCAGTCAGCTCGATGGTGACGCCCTGCCCTTGAAGGATCACGACGAGATCAGGGAACGCGGCGCCGCCGTGCGAGACGAGGATCGCCGGCCCGGTGAGCGGCACGTTCAGCACCGGGGTATGCGCAGTCGCGAGGCCGACGATCGAGTCCGCCGGGCAGCCGGCTGGGTTCGCGGCGAACTGAGCTTCGGTGCACGCCTTCTGCAGTGTCGAGAGCCTGGAGGGCAGTTGCTTGGGCAGGCTCACGTCCACTTTGGCGATGTTCGCCTGGCTCGTACCGGACGAGACCTTCACGTTGAGGCTCGCCCCATACTGTTTGCTTGCCTTGGCCTGCGTGGAGACCGCGAAGGTTGGCTTGAACGGCAGCCCCGCGCAACCAACGACCTGAAACGGCGAGGATACCGCCGCGGTCGTGCCCTGGTTTGAGCTCAGTGCGCCGGCGACACTCATCGGGTTGCAACTCGTCGGGTTGAAGATGAAGCCGGGCCGGTTGATGTCGACGCTCACGCTCTGCAGCGCGACGGGCACGCCGCTGTCGGTCTGTGAGGTGTCGACCATCTGCGGGAGCAGGTCGCTGTTCACCGTGAGCGCTCCAGTCTGCGCGTTGACGTAGATCGCGGAGCGCACGATGACTGTGCCGAAGTTGAACGGCCCGGCCTTCGCGGGGATCGCGACCGACAGGCCAAACGGCGCGCCCTTGTATGGTCCCGTCAGGTACACGGGGCCGGAGGTCGTGAATGGTTCGGAGCCGGCGCCGACGCTGGCGGTGGCCGTGCCGATCTGCGAAGCCGCTGAGCAGCTGCCCTGCGCGGCCTGCGGTTCTTCGCACAAGGACACCGTCGAGAGCATCCCCAGGAGCCCTGGCGGCGTGGACAGCGAGATCGTCGAGAGCGCCTGCTGGCCATCGGCTCGGGAGACGTTCAGGACGAACGAGCCGAACGCGCCCGCTGCCGTGGCGGTGCTCCCGGCGCTGAACAACGGGGCGAACGGCAGCGGCGAGGGGCATGGCGCACCGTTGCCGTCGAAGCTCGTCTCGAAACTCGACGACGGCGTCGCCGCGATCGGGCTGGAGTAAGGCACGATCTGCGAGGTGGTCGTATAGCTACCGCATGCAGGTGGCGTCGAGAGTGGCGCGCGCGAGCCGCCGAAGAAATCGAGCTTCAGGTCTTCGAAGGGCAGCGGCGGGTTTTCCGTGAACGTCGTCGTCAATTGCCCCGTCAGCGGATTCGGTGAGACGCTGCCCGCAAGCCTGACCGACACGCCATAGCCTTCGGCCACCAAGTAGATCGTGTACGGTGGCTCGGTGATCGAGCCCGAGGATGGGGCGCCGAGATAGACAGAGCCCGTGAGTTCGCCCTCGCTGCCATTCGCGTTGCGCGGCAGATCCGGGGACTGCACCTGGACGGTGCCTAGCTTTGAGCCATTCGGACACGACACCGGGTCTTCTGTGTGCAGGCCGATCGCTTCCGGCGTGCAGCCTTCCAAGCCGCTGGCCGCGGCCGCTGACAACGCGACGCCTGCCGGCAGCGTGACAGTCGCATCCCGCAGATCGGGGGTCGCGAGACCATCGGGATCTTCGTTCTGAGGCACGTGAAGATCGACCTGCAGGCCGGTCGGCGTGTCGATCGTGCTCGTTTCGGGCATCACCATCAGAGACGGGTCGAATACGAGCTTTTCGCAGCCTTCAAGCGCCGGGGATTCAGCGGCGTAGGTCAGCCAGTTGGGGTCACTGAGGATCGGTTCGCCGCCGGCCGTGCTTTGCCCCGGGTTCGCCCAGGAGTCAACGTCGAACGTAGTCGTCAATGGTTGTCCGCTGCACGCCGACGGGTTCGTCAAGAACGCACGCGGCGGCGCGTCGCTGGGGCATTCGCCGCCAGACACCCCAGTGCTCATTACCATGCAGCCGTAGCCCTCGGGTCCGCCTGCGACCTCTCCTTGCGTCTGGCCGCGGTAGGGGTCGTGGCGGGAGTTGGCCGGCACACCCCACAGCGTGACTGTGCCTTCCAGGGTCTGGGCAATCTGCGTGATTGCAGAAACTGTCGCCGTGACCCCGTAGTCGCTGGTGCTGCGTACGTGGACGTGGATGAACGTGAGCAGCTCCAGTGGCTCCCCGACGTGGAAGGCGAACAGTGCGACCTGTCCGCGACCGGGAGCCATGTTGTAAATTGGCAGGAAATAAACGTCTTCCACACGTTCTTCTACGGTCACGCGCAGATGCACCACACCAACCACCGTGTCCGTCGGACACAGTGTTGTCGCGATCAGCGTGGCCTCTGAGCAGTAGGGGACCGCGTTGGGGTCGCCCGCGAAGCCGGCCGGGAGGTTGACGACAGTATCCTTGATGTCGTCCCCTTCGGGTATCGTTGCCCCGGTCTCTTCATCGACCTTCGTTTTCAATTTGAAGGTAGTGGTGGCCTCGTAGGGATGGCTGCCTGCCTGCGTATCCGGTGTCGCGCCTTCGCCCAGGGGACCGCCGGCGCCTTCGGAAGTGAACGTACCCGCAGCGTAGGTGCCTGGTTCGATCCCGAAGCCTCCCGACGCCCGAGCGGCGGGGGCGCCGACCGCGAGAAGGGCGAGTACGGGTATGAGCGAGAAGCGGAACGGCATCACGCTTTCCCCTTGGCCTTGTTTCTTGGGCCATACCTCTTGTGCGCGCTTGCTTCGCACGCGACGCGCTTATCCTTTTTCGTCAACTTCTTACAGCTTTTGAGGGCTTTCGAGAGCTTCTGAGCGCTAGTGAGCGACTTGGGCTTGAGATTAGTCATAGGCGACGGCGATTCCGTCACCGTTGTCACATTGCCCGATACCCCGACGCTGACGCTCGCGGGCATGACTTGCACAGGCGGGGTTGCAAATACGCTGCGACACGTCGCCAGCGAGGTGCACGGCGCCGGAGTAGCCGGCCCAGGAAAGCCACCTCCGACCCGCGCGTCGTAGACGTCTGGTGCCTGGTCGTCGTCCTGACCCAGGAGCTGGCTGTTCGTCGCGAAGAAGACGTCGGCGCCGTTAGCCGAGGCACCGATCAGCTCGTCCGACAATATGCTCGTACCAGTTGATATCAGCGACAAAACACCGTCATGCCACTGGTAAACGTTTGCGGCAACTGGTTCGCCGTCAGCGCTCTTAGATTCGACTTCGGTGGAGTTGAGCGCCGCCGGCAGACGCTTGCCGGTGGCGGCAAAGAAGACAGTCGAGCCGTCGCTACTCAACCCTCCGACCTGTTCGGACGGTGTCCCTTCAGTGTCGCCAGCCAAAAAGGGCAAGCTGGCGTGAAAGCTGGTCACCCCTTCCGCGTGGGTGCTCGTCGGGCTACACGACACACAAGAGATAGTCGAGGTCGGCGCATCGTAGCGGTAGATTTCATCGTGTCCTTCACTATCGTAGGCGGTCAGGCTACGCTCGGAGCCAAAAACTAGGTCCATTCCATTGGGCGTTACTGCCGCAAGAAAAGAGGCAAGAGACGGAGCGAGGTCGTTCCGTTCAAAGGCATTGTTAGAGCCGGCGATCTGCGACGGTCCGATCGTCGCGATAAACGACACCCGACCCCCGGTGTACAGGTAGAGGTTTGTGGTGCAGCTCGATGGCCCCCCAGCGCAACTTTCGCTGTTTTCACGATTGGTTCTGCCTTGACCCGGCACAAGCTGACCCAACGCAGTGAAGTAGACGTGCGAACCGTCGGCCGAGACGATTGCGGCTTCGTCCAGAGACCCGTTGATTGCATCTACGTCAGCGTCGTCGTAACCGGGCGGCCCAACTGACAGCCGTTTGAGCAAGCCGGTTTCGACGTCGTATTCGAAGAGGTTGGCGTGACCGGGACCTGAAGTGGTCTGGTCGGGCGTCAGCTCGGATTCCGACACGAAGAAGACGTGCGAGCCGTCTTCGGAGGCGCCGACGAACCGGGCGCCGTAGTCCGGCACACCCGCGGGCGGTTTGGAGATGTCGACCGACCTCGAGCCGTCTTCGCGTAGGTAGAGGTCTGAGACATACAGTCCGTTGGGCCCCAGTTTGCATTCTCCCGGCACCTGCCCTAGAGCAACGGTGTTGATATCAGGGCTCTGGAAGAACACGCGCGAACCGTTGGCGGAGACATCATGGCTGACCAAGCCTCCGTACCCATCAGCAAGCGCCGCTCCGCACGGGCTGGTCGCGACACCTTCGTTATTCACCCCCTCGAGGCGCAGACCACTTGCGGGCGTCCATTCGTAGACTTGCTGTGTCAACGGCTGTTCCGTTGCAGCGCTCACTGGCCCGTGCCGATCTTTGGGTAGCAGCCGCGCAAACGTCTGAAAAACCACCCTGCTGCCGTCAGGGCTAACGCGGATCTCGCTGATCGGTTCGGCCGCGCCAGATATGCCTTCCACGATCGGCGTGCAGACACCTGGGTCAGAGCACTCCATCAGGCTGCGTGGCCCCTGGTGGGCGAACCCGTTGACCTCGCTCAGTTCATTGACTTGGGCTTCGATCACAGTTGATGTCATGTCGTTCGACGAGGCCCTGGCAATGAGCTCATAGCTTCCGCCGATGCCTTCCGGTGCGAGTGTCTGCGGCAAAGACCATCCAGTGCTCGCACGCTCCGCCCGGAGCGCGTCGCCCTTGCCGTTACTCGGCTGCCCGTATGGCTGCACCCCGATTCGGTCCCACAGCAGCGCGTCGCCGCCCGGTGAGACGAAGGCCGACTCATCGGCACTTGCTGGTGGAAGCGGGGTGTTGTCGTCCTTTTCGCTCGTGACGAGCTCGTAGGCGCGGCAGTCAGGCAGTTCGGTCGAATAGGGCTTTCCGGTCGCCGGGTTGATGTTCGATTCGGCGCGAATGGCTTCGTTGGGACACTGCGCTTCGGCGGCGGGGGCGACCGGAACCAAGCAGAGACTCACCAGAGTCACAGCGAGCGCGAAGCCAAGGCTTCGCTTCAGCCATCTTGCCGGCCAGCTGGCAAGAGTGATCCCGTAAGGCCGCGTAACTTTGCCGGCGACGGCGATGAGTCCAACCTTCCCGCTCCGCCACGAGCCATATGGCGCATCCGTCCCGGCGCGCGTCGCTGTATTCCCCTGATCCTTCATCCCCGTCGACACCTCTCCTTGCTCCTCCTCGAACGCTGCGACAAACGACTAGACAAATCGTCGCTAGCACGTACCCTTAGATCCAACGCCCAGGAGTATAAGCACAATCGCGGGTGACCGTCAAGTGGGGTACCGTTAGGCCCATGCCGAGATCGTCAAAGTCCGTACCAATTTGCCCGAGCCATTTTCGTAAAGGAACGTACCGAAACGAGAGGTCAATCACCCCTTCAGGCCGCTCTTCGCCAAGGGATTCAGCAGGTATCGTCGCGTCATGTCAAGGCGCGTACCGGCCCCCAGCGGCAAGGCTCTGTACCCCGTCCTTCCCCCGGGGCGTCAGGTGATGTCGCCCGACCGGCGCGCGTTGAATCAGCGCGCGCGACTGCAGGGCGCGATGGTCGCAGCCGTTGCTCAAAGCGGGTACGCCGACACCACGATCAAGCAGCTCGTCTCGCTCGCGGGTGTTTCGCGCACCACCTTCTACAGGCACTTCGCCGACAAGGAGCAATGCTTCCTCGCCACGTACGACATGATCGCGACGATGGCGACCGAACGCATCTCGCGCGCCTATCGCGAACCAACAGACTGGCTTGAGCGCATACAGGCAGGCTTCCGATACTTCGCGGAGATCGTCGTGATCGAGCGAGACGCATCCCACCTCGTGCTCGTCGACGCCATCGGCGCGGGGCACCGCGTGCTCGAGCACCGCGACCGCATGATCGGCGTGTTCGAGCTGATGTTCCGCCAAAGCTTCCAAGAGGCCTCCCAGCAGGCACTGGTCACCGACACCACGATCCGCGCGATCGTCTCGGGCATCCGCCGCGTGGCCTACCGCCGGCTTCTCAGAGGCGAGCCGGAGAGGCTCAACGACGTCATTGAGGACCTCCTCGACTGGGCCATCGCCTACCACGTACCCGACGTCACCCCTCCGCTGCGCCCGCCCCTCACGATCTCCGAGGGCGCACCCCATCTACACCAAGCGCTGAGGGAAAGCGTCATCCCCCCGCTCGATCCCATACAGGCGCGTACCACCCATACCCACCGCGAGCGCATCCTGCACGCCGTCGTCAGCATCTCAAGCGAGGGCGGCTACCCAGCGCTCAGTATCCCCGCCATCTCCGCCGCCGCTGGGATCTCAAACGAAGCGTTCTACGAGAACTTCACCGATAAGCAAGACGCATTCCTCACCGCCTTCCGCGAGGCAGCCAAACGCGCTCTCAGCCCCGCCGCCCAAGCCTTCCAAGCAGCCCCCACCTGGCCCCAAGCCGCCTACGACAGCATCGCCACGCTGCTGCAGTTCATCGCCGAGGACTCCGTGTTCGCCCGCCTCGGTTTCTTCGAGATCCTCACCGGCGGCCCCGCCGCGATCGACCTAGCGGAGAAGACCCTTGATGCCTTCGGCATCATGTTCCAACCGGGGCACGAACAATACCCCCACGTGCCCCCGGTCGTCAGCGAAGCGATTGTCGGAGGCCTGTGGAACATCATCCAACACGAGATCGGCCACGGCCGCGCCAACCAACTCCCCGAGCTCGCACCGGAACTCGCCTACATCACCCTCACGCCCTTCATCGGCGCCCAACAAGCCGCACAACTTGTGGCTGATCTTGCGGGACACGCTAACCCCACATTTCCCAAGAGCGATCAATAGGAGATCGCCGCGCCTGCCGCCCTCTCGCCTCGACTGCGTCGGGTCAGGACGCTGTTGGCACACTGAGCGCCAGCTGCTCCAAACGATCAGCGACCGCGACCGCGCCGTCTTCGCGCCCAAGCGCCTCGGACATCGCGTGGGCGCCGCGCTTCAGCTCCGCGTTCGCCAGCGCCGAAGCGATCACACGCCGGAGCTTCGCCGGCGAGGCGCTCTTGCCGACCCGCACGCCCGCGCCGCACACTACGACCCGCGCAGCGTTGTCCGGCTGATCGCGCCCATCGGGTACACACACGAGCGGCACGCCATCCGCGAGCGCGGCGTTGATCGTCTGCCACCCGCAGTGCGTGATCACGAGCGCCGCGTGCGGGAACACCGCGCGGTGGGGAATGTAGTCGACCACCTGCGCATTGGCTGGTATCCGCAGGTTCCGCGTGTCGAGCGCCGGACCGGCCGTCAGCAGCGCGCGCACCGGTAGGCCGGCGAGCGCATCGAGCACGCGCTGCGCGAGCGCCTGCTGGTCCATGTAGCTGGTGCTGAAGCTTGCGACCACCAGCGGATCGGTGTTCGTCTCGGGCCACGGCGAGCGCCACTCGCCATTGTGGGGCTCAAACGCCGGCCCCACGTAGCGCACGTTCGCCGGGAGCGCACCGCGAGTGGAGAAGTCGAGCTCCGGGGCGCTCAGCACGGCGATCTCCCGAATGCTGAGCAGTTGTGCCACCCACCGATCCAGCGGCGCGAGCCCCTGCTCGCTGCGCGCCTTGTTCACCAGCGGCAGACCTGGCCGGAGCATGCGGTGGGTGATGCCGTTGAGCACCCGGTCGCGCATGGCGCCAAGAGGACCGTCCAGCGGGCGTAGGCCGGTGAACAGCGGTGGCGCGCCATCCACCGGCAGCGGATACGGACAGTGCACGAGTGCGACCGCCGGGACGTCCGCGCCCTCGGCGGCAATCGCCGCGCCGGTCAGCATCCAGTCGAACACGACGACATCGGCGGGCCAATCCGCCAACATCTCAGCGCACTCGCGCGACACGTCCACCACGAACGCGAACAGGCCGTTCTTGATCAGGCGCATACCCGCACCGGCCCGCGTGCGTGCCTCCCAGTCACGCAACGAGTCCGAGTCTCGACGGGTGATGTCCAACGCTGGAACCGCCTGCTGGAACTCGAAGAGCTCCGCGCCCGTGCGCTCGATCCGCTTCCGTGCGGCGCTGTGCGCGAGCACCCGCACCTCATGTCCGCGCTCGACCAGCTCGCGCGTGACGGCGAGCTGCGGCGGTGCATTGCCGCTGAAGGCAAACAGTGTCTGGAAGACGCGCACGCTAATATTCACCTTACTCTATATCAAGTCAATATGTCGAGCACATCCCGCCAGCCACACTCCACACGCCGCCAGCTGCGCTCGACGCCCCAGCAGAAGCGCGCATACCGCATGGCCGCGCGCGCCGAGGCCGCGGCGGAGACCCGCGCGCGCCTGCTGAGCGCCGCGTGGCAGCACTTCGCCGACCGCCCTTACGAGGACGTGCTGTTGCGCGAGATCGCCGCCGATGCCGAGGTCAGCGCACAGACGTTGCACACGGCCTTCGGGTCCAAGGAGCAGCTGTTCACCGCCGCCTACACGTGGTGGGGAGAGCGGGTGATCGCGGGGCGCGAGGCCGCGCCGGTGGGTCGCGTATCGGAGGCGATCGCCAACCTGTTCGACACCTACGAGGCACACGGCGCCGCAGTGCTGCGGATGCTCTCCCAGGAGGAGCGGATCCCCGCCGTTCGTGAGATGACCAGCGTGGGTCGCGCCTACCACAGCGCCTGGGCAGCAAAGACGTTCGCGCCGTTGCTGCGCGGCCTGCGGGGATCTGCACGCGAACGCCGCCTGAGCGCGATTATCGTCGCAACCGACCTGCAAGTGTGGAAGCTCCTGCGCCACGAGATGGGTCACGAGCGCCCCAAGGCGGAACGGATCGTCATCGAGATGGTGAGCGCCTCGCCCGCCGCCTCACTGCCCACCTGAGCGCAGCCGACCGCACCGCGTGGGGCGCTGCATGACCCGCCCGGTACACAAGTAGGCGTAGCATTGAGGCGTGCCCGACGAAGCCGCAGCCTCGAACTCGCCTGGCAACCCTCGCTCGCTCGCCAGCCCGGGCGGCGAACGCTCGGAAGCTCACCCGCCGCTGCCACGAGACAAGCGCGGCTGGCAGGTGTCGCCCGCCCCCGACGGGCGCGGCATGCCCGAACACGCCAACCCCGGACCCCCACCTCACCGCATGCGCGGCTTCTGGTACTTCGTGCTGGCACTGATCGCGCTCAACTGGCTGTCGGTGCTGTTCTTCCAGCCCAACACCGGCGAAGAACGCGTGACGGTGCCGTTTAGCCCGTATTTCCTCACGCATGTGAAGGCCGGTGAGGTCGCCACGATCGCCTCCAAGGGCGACACGATCCAGGGCAAGTTCAAGACGAAGCTGCGCTACCCCGAAAGCGACAAGAAGGCGAAGCCGACGAAGGAGTTCGCCACGCAGGTGCCGACGTTCTGGAACGGCGCGCAGCTGTCGGCGCTGCTGCAGGAAAAGGGCGTTCGGATAAACGCCGAATCGACGACCACCAGCGAGTCGCTACTGGCAGAGCTGCTGCTCGGCTTCGGCCCGACGCTGTTGATCGTCGGCCTGTTCGTGTTGTTCTACAAACGCGCCGCCAAAGGCGCCGGCGGCATGGGCGCACTCGGCAGCTTCGGCAAATCCCAAGCGCGGCGGGTGGATCCGGAAAAGATCCGCGTGACGTTCGACGACGTCGCCGGGATCGACGAGGCCAAGGCCGAACTCTCGGAGATGGTCGACTTCCTGCGCAATCCCGAGCGCTACGGCAGCCTCGGCGGGCGCATGCCACACGGCGTGCTTCTGTCGGGTGAGCCCGGAACGGGCAAGACGCTGCTCGCCCGTGCGGTCGCCGGCGAGGCGCACGCCGCGTTCTTCTCAATCTCCGCCTCGGAGTTCATCGAGGCGATCGTCGGCGTCGGCGCCGCGCGCGTACGCGACCTGTTCGCGAAGGCCAAGGAGGCGGCGCCGTCGATCATCTTTATCGATGAGCTCGACGCGATCGGACGCTCGCGTCAGGGGTCGGTGTCGGTGTCGGGAGCCAACGACGAGCGCGAGCAGACGCTCGACCAGATCCTCACTGAAATCGATGGCTTCGAATCCTCACAGGCGGTGATCGTGCTCGCGGCGACCAACCGCCCCGACGTGCTCGACCCGGCGCTGCTACGCGCCGGGCGCTTCGACCGGCGTGTCACCGTGCAGGCCCCAGATCAGAAGGGGCGCGTCGAGATCCTCAAGGTGCACACCCGCTCGATTCCGCTCGACGACGACGTCGACCTCGACGCGCTCGCCTCGAGTATGCCCGGCATGGTCGGCGCCGACATCGCCAACCTCGCCAACGAGGCCGCGCTGCTCGGTGCCCGCCGCGGGCACAAGAAGGTGAAGATGGGCGATTTGACCGACTCGCTGGAGAAGATCATGCTCGGCTCACCGCGTGGCCTCGTGCTCGGGCCCGCCGACCGCGAGCGCACCGCCTACCACGAGTCCGGCCACGCGCTCGTGGGGATGCTCACGCCAGGCGCCGACCCCGTGCGCAAGATCTCGATCATCCCGCGCGGCATGGCGCTGGGCGTGACGCTGTCGACGCCCGACGCAGATCGGGTGTCCTACTCGCTTGAAGAGCTGCAGGCGAAGATCCGCGTGTCGCTCGGCGGACGCGTTGCCGAGGAGGTCGTCTACGGGAAGATCACCACGGGCGCCGAGTCCGACATCCAGCAGCTCACGCAGATCGCGCGCCAGATGGTCGGGCGCTGGGGCATGAGCGAGGCAATCGGGCCGATCACGGTCCTGCCCGCTGAAAGCCAGGGCCTGTTCCTGCCGGGCGCCAGCGAGACATCGCAGGAGACCCAGCACCTCGTCGATGCGGAGGTGCGCAAGCTCGTGGACGACGCTCATCACGAGGTCACGCAGCTGCTGGATGAGCATCGCGAACAGCTCGAGAGCCTCGCTCAGGCACTACTCAAGGCGGAGACGCTGGACGCGCCCGCCGCCTACGCGGCGGCCGGTGTGCCGCTGACGGAGCCCGAATCGGCTCCCGCTCCCGCCTGAGCGAGCATCTGCACGCCCGCCGTACAGACGGCGAGGCTAACGAGCGCGGAGGCGACGATCGCGGTCGCGACAACGGGCGAGAGCAAATGCTCGGCCAGCCCCAGCGAGGCGACCGCCGCAGGCACGCCGAGCTGCGCGCAGGCCGTCAACGCAGCAGCCAGCGACTGACGCACGAGCAGCGCCGCGAGCACGTGGATCGCGACGTTCAGCACCGCGAGTGCGCCTGCCAGCGCGAGCAGCGCAGGGTGATCGACGAGTCCGGCGAGGTCGAGCTGGGCGCCGAGCACAACGAAGTAGAGCGGCACGAAGAAGCCGTCGGCGATGCCGCGCACCTGCGTTGAGAGGCGTTTGGGGCCGCCGATCACGGCCACCATCAGCCCCGCCGCGAAGCCGGCGATGAGGATACTCGTGCCACCCTTCTGCGCGATCCACGCGAGCACGAACAGCACGAGCAGTGACAAGCGCAGGTCCAGTGCCCAGCGACGCCGCTTGGAGCGGTGGCGCAGCCGATGTACCCATTCGTGGCCGCTCAGCAGCCTGGCGAGGACGAACAGCGCGACCGCGGCGCCCGCCACGTATGAACCGCCCAACGCCACGTGGCCGACACGACCTGGCTGCAGCACGATCGGCACCGCGAGGATCGTGATGATGTCGGCGATCGTCACCTGTGCCATCACGCTGAGCACCTCCGCGCCGGCAAGGCCGGTCTCCTCGATCGCCGGCAGCAGCACGGCGGCTGAGCCGGAGGCGAGCACGACCGCGTAGATCGCAGCATGGCCGGAGCCGGCGATGTCCGCGCCAAGCAGTCCCGCTGGTATCGCCAGCACACACACGAGCCCCGCCAACAGGCCGCCTTTCCGCGCAGACGCAGCGAGCCGCCGGTCGCGCAGTGGCAGTTGCATCCCGACCGTCAGCATCAGCATCGCGAAGCCAATTTCGCCGAGCGTCGCGACAGTGATATTGGCGGGATCGACGCTGCCCAGCACGGCCGGGCCGACGAGGATCCCGGCGACGATCTCGCCTACGACCACTGGGATGAAGCGACCGGTGACGACAGCCAGCAGCGGACCGCCGAGGCCCGCGAGCACGATCAGAACAAGCGTCCCGAAACTCACCGATGGACAAGCCTACGGCCGCGTCTGCCCGTCGGCCGGGCGCCCCGCCTCAGCGCCCGAGCAAATCGCTCCGCCGGAACACGGCGGGCACGACCGGTTCTCAGCGAGAACGGGGTTTGCGGCGCGGGTCAGGCGGCTGCGGCGGGAACAGCTTGCGCTCTGCCGGGGTCATCTCGCGAATGGTGAGCGAGCCGTCCTTCACCTGTCGCTTGACATCCTCCAATTTCACACGTCGCTTCTCGGCTGCACGATCCGCTTGAGTTGACATACACCCAGGTTAGCGTGGGAGCGGGTCGCGACGCTACAGCTGGGCGGCGGACGTAGCGCGGGCAACACGCGCCTCGGCGAAGGTGACCAACTGCCGGCGCTCCTCGTCCCACAGCTTGAAACGGACGCAGCGCAGGCCGTCGGCGAAGGAGAGGACGGGCACGTCGTGGAAGATCACGTTCTCGTCGTGCGCGCGCTGGAGGTTGTAGTTGGGGATGCGGGCGCTGAGGTGGTGCACGTGGTGCAGGCCGATGTTGCCTGAGAAGAACTGCAGCACGCGCGGCAGCTTGAGGTAGGAGCTACCGCGCAGAGCGGCGTCGGCGTAGCTCCAATCGCCTGCGCTCTCCCAGTAGGCGTCCTCGAACTGGTGCTGGACGTAGAACAGCCAGATGCCGGCGGAACCAGCGAGCAGCACGGTTGGCGCCTGCACGAGCAGGTAGTCGCGCCAGCCCATCAACCAGCAGAGCGCGCCCACGAGCACGGCGAGCGCGATGTTGGTGCCGATGACGCTGCGCTGCATGCGCGGGCGCGCTGTGCGCGAAACAAGGCGGGGTCCGACGAGGAGCGCGACGATGGGGCCGACGCCGAACATCACAAGCGGGTTGCGAAACACGCGGTACGCCAGCTGCGCGCGTGACGGCAGCGCACGATATTCGCTGACGGTGAGCGTACGCACGTCACCGCCGCCGCGGCGATCGAGATCGCCGGACGTGGCGTGGTGGATGGCGTGGTCGTGGCGCCAACGCAGGAAAGGCGAGTACACGAACAGCCCCAATGCCGTGCCGAGCCACAGGTTGGCCCTACGGGAGCGCAGGAACGAGCCGTGCGAGCAGTCATGGAAGAGGATGAACGTCCGCACCAGGAAACCGGAGGCGGGGATGGCAATGGCGAGCGTGAGCAGGTATGAGACGCTGAGCGCCAGATACATGGCAACCGATAGCGCCAGATACGGCACCACGGAGGTGGCGAGGTCGATCAGGCTGCGTCCGAGACGCGGCTGGGTGTAAGGGGCGAGCGTGTCGCGCCAGAAGGCGCCACCGCTGGAGCCCCCATCTGGGCCGGCGCTGCTCGCCGTTAGGCTCTCGCTCATCCCTGCTCCCGTAGTCACACGTGCTTCGCTTCCCGTCGTCGCAGTAGCGACGCCGACGTTGCGCTGCCACTCGTGTAGTCCACGAGGCGCTGCGATGTACCACGTTCTGTGTATCAGAACCAGCGGGCGTGTGCGTAGGTAGCCGCGGACGCCACCGCCAAGGCGTCTCAGACGGGGAGCTGAAGACCCATCCAGACGTGCTCGATGCCGGACTCCTGGAACGGCTCAGATTCGACGCTGAAGCCAGCGCTTCGATAGACGCCAGTGGCGGCGATTTGCGCAGCGAGACGCACATGGGTGCACGCCTGCTCGTGGGCACCCTCGAGCGCTAACGCCAGCATGCGCGCAGCGATCCCGCGACGGCGCCAGTCACGTTCGACGGCAACACGGCCAATTTTGGCGATGTGCGCGTCGATCAGCAGCCTGAGCGTGCCGATGACGCGATCGCTGCCCGGCTCAAGCGCGACGATGTGGCGGGCTTGCTGGTCGCGACCGTCGAGCTCTTCCGCCCGCGGGACGCCCTGCTCGCGAATGAAGACCTGTTCGCGGACGTGCAGAGCTCCGCGCAACTCCTCAGAACTTTGCGCCCAATGAATGGCGATCTCGGCAGCGTCCAGGGGCTCCGCTGTGTCCAACGTCAGCTGCCAGTCGCGCTGGTGGCGAGCTTGGCTGTGAGCGACCCCGGGTGCAGGCGTCGCAGCGCGAGCAAGCCGAGAAGCGCGACGAGCAGGCACGTGACGCCACCCAATCCAAGCCCGGCGCGGGCGCCCGCCGCAGCCATCACCCAGCCGACGATCGGGCCGCCGATGGGCGTGGAGCCCTGGAAGGCGACGAACCACAGCGACATGACGCGACCGCGCATGCTGGGCAGGGCGTTCAGCTGCAGCGTGGAGTTGCCGGTGGACATGAACGAGATGTTGGCGGCGCCGGCGAGCGCCAGCGCAACGAGCTCGATGGGGAGGTTGGGGGCGAGGGCTGCGAACAGCAGCACGACGCCAAAGGCCGTGGCTGAGAGCACCAGCGTGGGCAGCCCGGTTCTGCCCTTGGCGGCGACGAACAGACCGCCGATGACAGCGCCAACGCCCATAGCAGCGGTCATGAAGCCGTAGCCAGTGGCACCCGCGTAGAGTCCCTGGCGTGCCATTACCGGGAGGGTGACCTGGAACTCGTACGCGAGGCAGCCGGCGAGCGCCATCATCACGAGCGGCACGCCCAGCTCGGGGGTGCGTCGGACGTAGTCGAGGCCGGCCCGCAGCTGCCCGGGCTCGCGGCCGCTGGGGGGACTGGGGAAAATGGCGCTGCGATCGAGCGTGGCCAGCGAGGCAACGACGGCGATGAAGCTGGCCGCATTGACAAGAAAACAGACGCCCTCGCCAACGGTGGCGATCAGCACCCCGGCAACAGCAGGGCCGATGACGCGGGCGACGTTGACGAGCACGGAGTTGAGGCTGACAGCGTTGCGAAGGCTCTGCGCGCCGACCATCTCGAGCATGAATGACTGACGCGCCGGGTTCTCAAAGGCGTTGTTGAGGCCGAGCAGGGCAGCAAGCGCGCCGATCTCCCACAAGCGGACGGCGCCAGTGACGGTGAGCACGCCGAGGACGAGCGCCTGGACGCCCATGGCGATCTGCAGCAGGACCATCAGCCGGCGCTTGTCCACGCGGTCGGCGATCACGCCGCCGTACGGTCCGAGCAGCAGCACGGGAAGGGTTTGCAAAGCGACGATCACGCCCAGTGTGGTGGCGGAGCCGGTGATCGTGAGCACAAGCCACGACTGGGCCGCCATCTGCATCCAGGTGCCGGTCAACGAAATCGACTGGCCGGCAATGTAGCGGCGGTAGTTGGGGATAGCCAGCGCGGCGAAGGTCAGGCGCCCGGCACCCAGCAGGCGCGTCATCGGCGTGCACCTGGGAGCTTCTCGGCGAGCTCTTCGAGGACGGGTAGCGCCTCCCACAGCGCCTGGCGCTGGCTCTCGTCGAGCTGCTCAACGTGTGCACTGAGCGCGCGCGTGCGCTCGCGGTGGATGCGCTCGCGGAGGCGGCGCCCGGCGGCAGTCGCGACGACGAACGCCTGCCGTCGATCGCTGGGGTCGGCTTCGCGGCGAATCAGCCCGGAGTCACAGAGCTGTGCGGTTATGCGCGAGAGCATCGTCGGGTTGAGCCCCTCGATCGCGGCCAGCTCAGAGAGTCCAATCGGCCCCAGCCGCACGGTCGTGAACAGCACCGAGATCTGCGACGGAGTGAGACCAGAGCCTGCAACGGTAAGGCGCAGACGCCGTGAGAGCCTGCCGATCACCGCCCGCAGCCGCGCGCTGGGTTCCTCATGCGAGTCTTCGGTTGCCATTGACGTGATCTTGGAGAACGTCATCCTCTTAATCCTTGATTTTACTTGCTTGCCAGCAAGCATTATAGAAGAAGCATCGCCACCGTCAGTAGCATCTGGGCGGTGAGCGAGCTCGCATCATCGGACGCAAATTGCCAAGCAACGCGCGGCCCGCTGATGATCTCGGTAATGCTCATCGTCGATGACGCCGCTGCCGCGGTGGCTTGGTACAAGCGCGCGCTCGGCGCACAAGAGCTGTGGGACCTGGGAGGTGTGGCCGGGCTCGAGCTCGCCGGTGCGCCCTTCTTCCTGCACGAGGTCAACCCCAACAACCCCGCAGAGGACAGTCCCAGCCAAGTCGGCGTCACGAGCACACGGATCGAGGTGTTCGTGGATGACCCGGACCGGCTGATCGCGCGGGCGATCGCCGCCGGCGCCACCCCAGGTGCCGCCATCGAGGAGCGCAACACGCCCTGGGGCAAGCACCGTCAGGGCGGCTTTCGCGACCCCTTCGGGCACAGCTGGTCCATCGGCGACCGCTCGCCGCTACAGCGGGTCGCGCGTTAGCGGTAGGCGACCACTCGCTGCTGCAGAAGGTTCGATGTCGAGCACGAAAGGCGCGCGTCAGGTTTCAATCGTGACGAGGGTGCCGATCGGCGTGTACGGCCAGATCTCGGCGGAGGCCGCCAGCGGCAGCTCGACGCAGCCAAGGCTCTGCGGCGTGCCGAACGACGAGCGATCGAAGTTGTGCAGCGCGTCGCCGCCGTTGAAGTAGCTGACCCATTTGATCCCGGGGTCTTCGTAGTGCGAACCGTCCGGGTTCGTACCGGACATCGTCGTTTCGGGGAGGTGCTCGAACACGGGGAACGTACCGAGTTCCGTTTCCGCGCCGGAGATGCCGGTGTTCGCGGGCGCGCTGATGATCGTGTGGCCCGCGCTCCACAGCGTCGCCGTCTCGGGCACTTCACGGTGGACGTAGACGTAGCTGTAGCCTTCGGTGAGGCGCTTGCCTGCGATCGCGTCGGCC
>DATHLT010000128.1:0-12826 GCA_035487855.1 Solirubrobacteraceae bacterium | reverse complement strand
CGCGTCGGGATCGTGGGTGACGAGCAGGCCGGGTATCTCACGTTCGTGGCAGATGTCGCGCATGAGTGTGAGCACTTCACGACTGCGTTTGGAGTCGAGGTTGCCGGTGGGCTCGTCGGCGAGCAGCAGTCGCGGTTCGTTGGCGAGGGCGCGAGCGATTGCGATTCGCTGGCGCTCGCCCATCGACAATTGCTCTGGCGGGTCCTCGGCGCGTGCTGCCATGCCCACGCGCTCCAGCCACGGCATCGCCTTGCGCCGGCCCTCGCGTAGCGTGCAGCCGCTGCCGGTTAGCTTGATCGTCGCGTTATCGAGTGCGGATGTGTGGGGCATCAGGTGAAAGGCCTGGAAGACGAAGCCCACGTCGGTGAGGCGATAGAGCGCTCGCTCGCGCTCGGAGATCTCGCTGAGATCACGTCCGTCGAAGAAGACGCTGCCACTATCAGGTGTGCTCAGTGCCGCTGCCAGCAGCAGCAGTGTTGTCTTGCCCGAGCCGCTCGGGCCATACAGGGCCGCGAACTCGCCGTCGGAGATGGTAAGCGAGACACCGTCGATTGCCTTGATCGTCTCTACGCCGCTGGAGTAATGCTTGACGACCTCGCGCAGCTCGAGCGTACTCACCGCCCGGACCACTCCGTGTTGGCTCGCCTGCGTCCGGGCAGCGCGACGACCGTGCCTTGTGCCTCGGTCGAGACCAGCTCGCCGTCGGAAATCGAGACCAGCACCTTGAATCCCTGCAGCGCGGCCATTTCCTCGGAGGCGACCAGCAGTGACATGTTGCGTTGGCTCGCCGCTGTACGCAGCATCCGATAGAAGCTATCGCGGTCCCTCAGACTGGGGAACAGGGCTGGTTCGTCGAGGACCAGCAGCCGTGGGTCTCGCGCGAGCGCTCGCGCGAGCATCACGCGCACGCTCTCAGCGGCGGACAGCGACGTCGTTGGCTCCTGGGCGCCGGCGGCGCCAAGCTCGACTTGGTCCAGCACGTGCATTGCCCGGCGCCTTGCTTCTCGCAGCGTCAGTCCCTCGCTCCCCAGCGAGGTGGCCACATGATCGACGACCGTCTCACCGGGGCTGGCGCGCCAATCTGCAGAGCACATAAATGCGATCTCGGCACGCAGCAGACGGCCGCGCTCGCCGCCTGCCATCTGTGCGATGTCGCGGCCGTCGAAGCGGATCGTGCCGGAGTCGGGCAGGGCGATTCCGGCTGCGAGGCGCAGAAGCGTCGACTTGCCCGAGCGTCGCGCGCCATACACGCCAACTGAGACTCCCGCGTCGAGCTCGAGCGACACGCGGTCAAGCACGAGCACCTCACGGTCGCCGTCCGGATAACGCTTGCTGACGTTGACAAAGGAGAGCAGCGGCGTCATCGCAGCGACCCTGCTATTGGGTGCGCTCGAGGAACTCGTTGATTCGCCTGCGGGTTCTGGTGGACCAGTCGATCTCGACCTGGAGCTGGGAGTACACGGCCTCACGGGTGCAGTCCATGCACAGCGCCGTCCACGAGCGGGCCGATCCGTCTGTGGGGGAGACGAGTTGTGCGAGTACCAGGCATTCGCGCTCGTAGGCCTTCAGCGCGATCAGCACACGTGGGGCGTCCTGTTGGCGCGCAACCGAGAGCTTTGCCTGTAGCCCTAGTCGCACTGGCTCTCTGGGCAGCAGCGTTTCCATCCACACCGTCAGAGCTTCCGGTGTCTCGTCGGTGGGATAGTAGACGAGGTGGGTGCGGCGGTTGTTGTTGCGCTTGGGCTCGTCGCGGGAGGCGGCCAGGCCCGTTTTCTCCAGCTGCTCGAGCAATCTGTAGACGTCATTGGTGTCGACTCGCCAGGTCTCGCCCAGGCGAACCGCAAGACGGTTGGCCAGGTCACCGCCGTGGCCAGGGCGCTCGAGCAGCAGTCCGAGTAGCGCGCCGCGCAAAGGGGTCGAAGGACCCCGCATCCACCTCGTCTTCTCTGGGCTTACGCTCGCCATTGCACCTCACCTCGCCAAGTCGGAGCCTCGCCGACCTAGCTGGACAATACAGCACCCCCGACGTTTTGCCGAATTGTTCCGACATCCTGTCGTCTGGTGCCTATCTTCACGGCACCGGACTGCAGCCCCTGAGAGCATACGTTGTGACGTGAGCCCGTACGCCGGCTGCCATAGTTTCAGCGGTGAGGCACGAACTCGCGGCAAGTAGATGACCAGCGCTCTGTACTTCAGCCACCCGGCCTGCCTGGAGCACGACCCGCGCGTGTACTCACCCGCGCACCCCGACACTCCTGAGCGTCTGCTGACGTTGGAGAGTGCGCTGGCCGAGCGCGATTGGCTGGGATGGGAGCGGCGCGAGGCGCCTGCTGCCGGCGAGGGTCAGCTCGAACTCGTGCACTCGGCTGAGCACGTGCGCCTCATCGCCGATCTGTGCACTCGTGGCGGCGGGGAGATCGATCCGGACACGTCCGTCGGCGCGTCGTCCTTCCGTGCAGCGCTGCACGCGGCGGGTGGCGCCAGTGCGATGGTGGCTGCGCTGCTCGCCGGCGAAGCACCGGTGGGTTTCTGTGGCGTGCGGCCCTCCGGCCACCACGCCGAGCGCGGGCGGGCGATGGGCTTCTGCCTGTTCAACAACATTGCCGTGGCGGCCGCTGTGGCAATCGCCGAGTTCGGTCTGCGTCGCGTATTTGTCCTCGACTGGGACGTTCACCACGGTAACGGCACAGCCGAGATCTTTCGCACACGCGCGGACGTGCTGTTCGCGAGCATCCATCAGCTGCCGCTGTTCCCTGGCACGGGCTGGCTCGATGATGTGGGATCGGACTCCGCTCAGGGCTACACGATCAACCTGCCTGTGCCGCCCGGCTCGGGGGAGTCATTGTGGTTGGCGTTGCTCGAGCAGGTGGTGCTGCCGGCGGCTGTTGCTTTCGAACCCGAACTAGTGCTCGTGTCTGCTGGCTTCGACGCCCACGCGCAGGACCCACTGGCTGAATGCAATCTGCAGACGAGCTCGTTCGTGAAGATCGCGGCGCGCGTGCGCGATATGGCACATGCTGCGGGGATACCGCTGGGAGTTGTGCTCGAGGGCGGCTACAACCGCGCGGTACTGGCCGAGTGCGTGTGCGCGATCCTGCCC
Organism: Solirubrobacteraceae bacterium; assembly: GCA_035487855.1. GTDB lineage: Bacteria > Actinomycetota > Thermoleophilia > Solirubrobacterales > Solirubrobacteraceae > Palsa-744. Next base: position 9,726 of record DATHLT010000128.1, on the reverse strand, counting down.
GTCCTCGCGGATGGCGGGAACCCACATGCTTCGGTCGCGCAGCCACCGGCACAGCCTGGTTCGCTGACTGCGCAGGCGGTTACACGGCTCGGGCGCTACTGGCCTTTGTGATCCGGGTAGGGCCGTTGCTGGATAGGGCCGGGTTGCTGGATACGGCCCTTGCTGGATTAGGCCGTTGCTGTCGAGGGTGCTGCTTAGATCCCCTGCCCGGGCAGGAACTCGTTGGTGAAGGGGGGCAGCCCGGCGCTGTTGGGATCGTGTGACAGCAGGCGGTGTGAATACATCCAATTGCCAAACGCCGCCCAGGCCGTGGGTGACTGCCAGCCGAACGGGTTGTTTGTGTTCGCCGGCTGCGTCGCGGGCAGCGTCTGCTTGATCGATTCCAACTGCAGCTTTTCTTCCAGCGACGGGTTGGCTTTGACTACGAACGCGGCCGCCGCGGCGGGGTTGGCACGGACCTGGTGCTCACCGCGCGTCAGCGCTTGCAGGAATGCCCGCAGATCCTGGCCATCGGTATGCGCCTCGCTTTCCCTCACGACCAGCACGAGCTCGTTGTAGGTGGGTACACCGGCCTGGTCGATCGGGATGGTGACGGGGTGCTTGTGCATCAGCTCCAATTGGATCGCCTCGTAATTCCAGTAGCCGCCTAGTGTCGCGGCCACCTTGCCGGAGAGCATCGCCGGGACGAGATTGAAGCCGACGTTCACTTCCTTGACACTCGTGGCGTTCACGCCGGCACTTTGCAGCGCCGTATGTAGCTCGGCGGCCTGGTAGGGAATCCCCGCGGTGCCGACTGTCTTGCCGGCGAGCTGCGCGACGCTCGAGATGTGCGCCCCCGGCAAGGCGATGATCGACGTGAGCGGACGCTGCACGAGCGCGCCGACGGCGACCACTTTCAACCCTTGATCGCGGGCGAGCAGTACCTCTGGCTCATAGGAGATCGCCATGTCGACCTTGCCTGCCGCAAGCAGCTTCAACGGTTCGGCAGTTTCAGCCGGGACGACGGGCTTGACTTCCAAGCCTACTGCGCGGAAATCGCCGTCGGCGATCGCCGCATACAGCGCCGCGTGGTCGGCGTTGGGGAACCAGTCGAGCATTACCGAAAACGGCTTTGTGCTCGTCGCCGAGGTCACATCCTGCTTGGCGCCGCAGGCCGACAGGATGACGGCGAGTAGGAGCGCTGATAGCGCTGGTGCGATGCCTCGGCGGACGGCGGATGCGGCTCTCAACGGGTGTCTCCTCTCGATTGGCTGGACCATGGCGCCAGTCGGCGCTCGGCCAGAGCAAGTGCATAGAAGCAGGTGACGGCAAACACGAACAGGACCGCGGTGGCTGCGTATGCGCGCGCCGTCTGAAACCCCCCCGCATCGGTGATGATCTCGTGCCCCAACCCCGAATAGGCTTCTGTGCTAGGGGTGCTTGTCTCGGCGATGAACGCACCGATCACGCCGACAGCCAGGGCAATTCGTACGCCACTGAGAGCAGCTGGCAGCGCCGCAGGCAACTCCGCAAAGCGGAACGTCTGCCAGCGGCTGGCGTCGAGCGTGTGCAGCAGCTTCGGCTGCTCGGGGTCGACGCTAGCCAAGCCGTCGACCGTTGTGACCACCACGGGAAAGAAGCAGATCAACGCGATCACCACGAGCTTGGGGAACAGCCCAAAGCCCCACCAGAAGACAAGCAGCACGCCGATCACCGGGATTGGCACGGCTTGGGAGCCGACGGCCAGCGGGTATATAGCGCGGCGTAGCAGCGGCGAGAGGTGGATCGCCACTGCCAGTGCAAAACCGCACGCGAGCGCCAGCGCGAGCCCGAGAACGACTTGCTCGGCTGTGACGGTGAAGTTTCGCCACACCAACCCGCCGTTGCTCCACAGCGCGCTCGCCACCGCATGTGGCGCAGGCAGTAGATCGCTTTCGACCCCCGCGAGATCCACATACAGCTCCCATGCGCCTAGCAGCGCGGCAGCGAGCACGATCGGAGCAAGGCCGCCCCGTACCCACAGGATACGGGCGCTCATCGACCCGCACCCACGCCCAGCGCCGCGAGCGCCCGCTCACGCAGGGCGATCACATCGAGATCAGTACGTACACGTGGGCGCTCGAGCTCCACCTCGAGCTGAGCGATCACGCGTCCCGGGCGCGGTGAGAGCACGGCGACGCGGTCGGCAAGCAAGATCGCCTCCTCGACGTCATGGGTCACCAAGACGACGGTGCGTGGCTCGTGCGTGAGCGTCTGCGCCAGCCAGTCTTGCATCTCGCAGCGGGTGATTGCGTCGAGTGCGCCGAAGGGCTCGTCCAGGCACAGAAGCGGCTTGCCTGCGAGTAGTGTGCGCAGGAAGGCGACTCGTTGGCGCATGCCCCCGGAGAGTTCGTGGGGTCGTGCGTCCTGAAAGCCGTCGAGCCCGAGCTCTACGAACAGCATGGCTGCGCGTGCGCGTGCCTGCCGACGCGACAGTCCTGCGATGCGCAGCGCGAGTGCGGCGTTGTCGAGCGCGTTCAGCCACGCCAGCAGCAGGTCGCGTTGAGGCATGAGCACAGCCGGGGGGCAGGAGATCGAGCCGCTGTCCGGTGATTGCAGCCCGCAAAGCAGCTCGAGCAGCGTGCTCTTACCGCAGCCGCTCGGGCCCACCACTGCCAACAACTCACCGTGCGCCGCATGCAGGGAGATGCCCTCGAGCGCTGCTACCTGCCCACCGCGGGCTGTGCGGTAGCTGCGACTGACATCCTCGACTACTAGCTCCGCAGCAGGTGCCGCCCGCTGGGCTTGCGGCTGGAGGGGCGCTTGCAGTTCGGCTGGCACGTCGCTCCCTTCGCGGGCATTACCCCACAGGTTCTAAGGGTCGGCGCCGGTGAATCGAGTTCTGTGCGCCATCTCAGCCGGCCTTCCCGCCAGCCCCCCTGATGTCTGCTCTGTCGGTGGTGATGCTAGCGCTACGCGGAGATCACGGGGCGGGTCAAAGCGCGCACGAAGTCCTCCAGCTGCGCGGTTGTCCAGCACTCAAACGCGGTGCAGTACTCCTCGTAAGCGGCAATCACCGAGTCGCCGTAGTTCCAGTACAGGCGCGGCTCGGGGTTCAGCCAGAACGTGCGCCCTGCCCGGGAGGCGATTTGGGCGAAGATGTCTGCCCGTGGGTCGCGCCCATTGGTGCGGGCGTCGCCGAGCACGATCACGGTGGCGCGAGGGTGTAGATCATCCTCGACCTGCACAAGGAACTCAGACCACACGCGCCCGTAATCGGTGTAGCCGGAGATGTCGGCCACGCCCGCGTCGCCTGAGATCCGTTCGCTGACCGCTTTGAAGTTGCGCTCGTGCTCGAAGATGTCAGTCACCTCGGAGATCCGCTCGATGAACACGAACGAGCGCATCTTGCGGAAAGTGTCGTGCAGCGCGTGCAGCACCGACAAGAAGAACACTGACGCTGAGGTCACGCTCGTGGAGACGTCGCACAGGACATAGATCTCCGGTCGTTTGGGGCGGCGTGGGCGGTACTTAAGCACCACCGGAACGCCTCCGGTCTGTAGCGATGCGCGCATCGTGCGGCGCACGTCCACGTGGGCGTGACCGCGGTGACCACGGTTTTGCATGCCCTGGGTCGCAAGGCGCCGACGCAGCTGGGTGACCACGCGGTGGACGGCCGCCAGGTCTGCAAGCGGACCGGACGGCAGCGCACGATCGAGCTCTCCCAGGGGACGCGCCGGCGGCAGGCTGCCCGTGCGCTCGATCTGTGCGCGCTCGAGCTCGCGGCGCAGCAGCGCCTCGAAGCGGCGCAACGCATCGCGCGGTAGACCGTCATGTCTTGGATCCTCGGCGGGCAGCTCTGGTTGGGGCTCGGCACGGAGCCCGAGCGCGCGACGAATGCGCTGCACGTCCACGCCGATCACTCCCGACCCCTCCTGCCGGCGTGCGAACGCGGCGATCGCCATCCGCGCCAGGTCGCGCATCGCGCCCTCCGCGCCATCGCGCAGGGCAGCGGCGATCTGAGCGCGCAGTGTCTCGAGCTCATCCTCGGAGAGGTCGTCCATCGCCGCGAGGTCCTCCTCGCGGATGCCCTGCTGGCTTGCGGCGATCTCGGTGGCGCGGAAGAAGAAGCGCTCGAATACCAGCTCGAACACACGACGGTCCTCCTGGCTCTTGGCCAGCGTCGCGGCCAGCGCCTCGCGGAAGTCCTGTTGAGAGGTCCAGCTGATCTCGCGCAGCACCTCGAACGCATCGAGCATCTCCGAGGTTCCCACCGCTACGCCTTCGCGGCGGAGCTCCTCGCCCAGCTCGAGGATGCGTGCGGGTAGACCCTCGGCCTCGATTGGCGACTCAGCCGACATCGGCGGCTGCGGGGGAGCGCAACTTCAGGCCCACGCGCTCGGCCACCACATCCATGTCGGTGCGGTGCTTGACGATCACCGACATCGTTTCGGTGAAGGTGTCCGCGTCGATGTCCTTTACGCCGAGCAGTAGCAAGGCACGCGCCCAGTCGATCGACTCGGCGATCGACGGCGGCTTCTTCAAATCCAGCGCCCGCACCATGCCGATCACCTCGACGAGCCGGCGCGCGACCGTCTCGGACAGTTCCGGAGCATGCAGGCGAACGATCTCCAGCTCGTGCTCGAGCTCGGGGTAGTCGAGCCACAGATACAGGCAGCGGCGCTTTAGTGCCTCCATCAGCTCACGCGAGTTGTTAGACGTGAGCAGCACGATCGGGTGCGTGCGTGACTCCACGCGACCCAGCTCGGGGATTGAGATCTGGAAGTCGGAGAGGACCTCCAGCAACATCGCCTCGAACTCCTGGTCGGTCTTGTCGATCTCATCGATCAGCAGCACGACTGGCTGCTCGGAGGCGATCGCCGTCATCAACGGGCGCGCCAGCAGGAACTCCTCGCCGAAGATGTCCTCCTGCACCGCGTCCCAGCCGGTCCCCGATGCCTCAGCCTGAATGCGCAGCAGCTGCTTGCGATAGTTCCACTCATACAGCGCCTTTGCCTCATCCAGACCCTCGTAGCACTGCAGGCGCACCAGCTCGCGGCCGAGATAGGTGGCGAGCGCCTTGGCCAGCTCGGTCTTGCCCACGCCCGCTGGACCCTCGACGAGTACCGGCTTACCTAGCCTGGTGGCCAGGTAGGACACCAGCGCTGTTGACTCTCCTGGCAGGTAGCCCACCTCGCGCAGGCCCGCTGCCACGTCTGTGACCGATGAGGGCGCCGAGGAAGGTGGAGCAGACATCGCCTGGGCAATGATAGGTGGCCGGCGGGCTGAGAACGTAGGCCGGCTACTCGGTGCCAGCTGGTGGGTCCTCGAAGGACAGCTGCTGTGGCGGCGGCGCGGGTGGATACGCGGGTCGCCCGCCACGCTGGCGAGGAGGAACGCCTTCGCGTGCTGCGACAGGAGCCGGACGGGGCGGGCGGGAGCGGCGCGCATGTCCGGGGGTCACAACGGTGGCGTCCTCGTCCGCGACCCTCCTGCTCTCGGCGAGGGTTCGCGTCTCCACGACATCAGCGGATGCCTCGATGGGTGCGTGCGGAAGCTGCAGGGGCGGACGTGGCGGCTGCGCGGGCGGACGTGGGTCCACGGGTGTTCGCGGGCGGCTGGCGCGGGCACGTCGCAGCGGTGGCTCTGGTCGTTCGTCGGCACGCATGCGTGCGCCCGCGAAGACCACCCCGAGGGCGAGCAGCAGCGCGATAAAGATCCCCCACTCGACTCCCACCGTGGCAGTGATGCGCTCGTTGCCCTGTAGTTCTGGCTTGTCGAGCAGGCGATAGAAGATCAAGAGCGCCGTCCATCCGCCGGCGAGCATCACGATTGCGCCATCGCCGCCTGGGAGCTGGAAGGTTCGCCCCTCGGCGCGCGTAAACAGCATCGTCAGCACCCCCGCGCTGACGAGCAGCACGGCCGCCTCCACGAACGAGAAAGCCTGGAAGGCGCTGAGGCTTGTCTGTGTGGCCTTCGCCGCACCGTGTACGACGACAGTGTCGGTCTTGTCATACCAGGGCAGGAACATCGAGATGAACAGCCCGAGCGAGGCGAGCGCCACGCGCCGCTGCTCGGGTCTGAGCTCGCGCCATGCGTAGGTGAGCCTGCTCATCGTGGCTCGTTGCTCGGGCGGATCGTGTCGATAGGTGTCATCTGCGCCTAGTCTAGGCGCGGCGGACGAAGCTAATGACGGCTGACCACGACCGTACCCGTCGTCGTGGAGAAGTTGCCCGCGAGGTCGGTTGCGGTGAGCTCTACCGAGTAGCTGCCACTCTTGGCCGGCGTGATCCACAGGATGCGCGGCTTGCCGCGTTCGATCGTGGCGCTGTTCGTCCACACCACCTTCGAGCCCTGTCGCACGGTGAGGTGCACGGTCGAGACCTTCGATAGCGAGAACTGCACGCCCGCGCGGGTGCCGGCGGACAGCTTCTTGGAAAGCAGCGAGACCACCGGTGGGGTGTGCAGATCGGTGGTGAAGCGCTGCGCGGTGGTGCAGTAGATCTGATCGCCGGCGATCTGATTGACCGTCAGTGCCGAGCGTGCGCGTACAGCGCTCGCTGAGGCGCCCACGCCGCCGCTGTTGGACGTGGTTGGCGTCGTAGGGGTAGTGGTGGTGGGGGTAGTGGTGGTGGGGGTGGTCGACGTGGGTGCGATGGGGGGGCCGTTGCGGGTGCGTTCGCACAGGTGCTGGAGGAATTCCGTGAGCAGTTCGTGGTAGTTGAGATCCGATTCGCCGAACTGGTCATACATCGACCACGCGCCCGTGTCATACAGCGGCACGATTGCCCGCGCCTCGGCGTCGCCTGCTTCGAACAGCGCCAGCCCGACTGGGTCTTTGGTGATGGACGTGTAGTCGTAAAGCCCCACCACAGCCTGGATGAAGCCATTGAGGATCCTATCGCTGGGGGCATAGGTGTACTCCGCGTACATGGCGCCGGCGGGGGTCTTCACGCGCACTCCCTGCGGTGGCGCGGTCTGGAAGATGCCGAGGGCCTGCTGGGCGGCGGTCAGGTCGGCGGGTTCCTTGAAGCGCGACCACGCGCGTGCGAGCACCTGTAGCGCAGTTCCCTGTGAGAGCCCGCTCGTCCACGGTGGCGCACCGCCGTCGAAGGGGAACATGTACTCCCACGCGATCCCCCCGGCGCGATCGGTGGCGAGCGGGATCACTTCGGCCAGCAGCTGGCGCAAGTTGGCGTTTTCGTGGCCTGAAAGGTAGTAGCCGTTGGCCTCGCCGAAGGTCGCAAGCCACTGGATCTCGATGCCCTGCCCGGGGTAGTGCTCCCAAACGATCCGGCTGCCCGGAAAGCTCACGCGCTCGTCGCTGGCCAGCAGCGGTTCGGTCGTCCACCACAGGCGGTTGCGTTCGAGCGTCAAGAACAGCGCCGGCAGACGCGACGGGATTAGCTCACCGGCGCCGGCCATCGCCTGCACGTTGGCGATCACCGCGCCCAGTTCTTCCTTGCGCGTGTTAGTCAGTCGCCCTAACGAGCTTTTCGCGGCCAAGTAGACCGAGTAGTCCTGGTGGTAGGTCGCTTCGGTGATGGCGCCGCTGTGCAGCAGCGCACGCATCGCGGCCGTGACGCTAGGACCGCGGCTGGCTGCCGCGTGCGCACGCGTGCCTGCGTGTACCGGCGCCAGGGCGTCCGCTGGCCTGGCTGAGATCGCGCCCCGAGCGAGGGCAGCAGGAAGTGGGGCCCCGCCGAGGGCCATGACAGCCACGACGAGTACCGCGAAATGCTTCACGCGCACGGTGCGGATGCTACGCAAGCGCACGGCTCTGGCTGCACGGCCGGTTGCAGCTGGCCATGACGTCGGTGGCGGCACACCGCTCGAAACACATCCCCACACGCAGCAGTTGCGCTGCGGAGGGCGTGAAGGCCACGGCCAGCGAGGCAGCTGGGACCAGCGCTTCAACTCACTCCGATTCGAGCTCCAGCTCCTGGACGCCGTCAAGCTCGTCCTCTTCGTCGTCTTCCTCGTCCTCGTCGTCGAGGTCGTCTGGGAGTAGGTCGGGGCTGGCACCGTGGGCAAGCTGGAAGCGCTCGATCAGATCGTCGCGCTTGTCCTCGTCGAGCGGTGACTCCTCTGAGATCAGCACCCACTCCTCGCCGTCGAACTCGTCTCCCTCGAAGATCTCATGGTCGACCTCCGGTGAGTCGTCGACGACGATCATGATCTCCGTCTGGGGATTGAAATAGGTGCCTGGGCGGATGGTGATCTCATCGAGTTGGAAGCGGCGCGCGTTGGTCATTTGCCGTTTATACCCCACAGCACGAATGTTGTGTTCACGGCTCGAGCTCGGCGAGCGTGCGCGTTACCTCGGCGTCCACATCCAGCGGCTCCAATCCCTGGCGCAGGCGTCGCTCGTTGCGGGCCACGACGAGCTGGCGTACCTCTGCAACGACGCCTGCATCGTACGGCGCTTGAGTCTGGACTGCCAGCAGTCGCGCTAGCTCTGCGTCGATGTCGAGGGCCGGCTCGCCCTTGCGTATGAGGCGTTCGTTGCGGGCGCTTAGCATCTGGCGCACCTCTCGCTCCTGCTCGGCCGCTGCTGTGGGAGAGCCGGGGGCGCTCGTCGCGGAGGGACTCGGCTTTTCGCTGTCGCGCGAGAGTCCACCACTACCGATCTGGTCGTACGCGCTGCCTTCGCTGTGGGATGAGAGGAAGACAAACGCCAGGATGATGGCGATGGTGATGACGGCGAACACGAGGAAGCCGAAGGTGTTCCCGGCCAAAGCCAACACGGAGATCGGGGCTGCGCAGGACACTAGCCCTGATTCTTGCCGATCGGCCGGCACTTCGCTACCCTCCGGAGTCGGTTGACTGACCAGTCAATCTATAACCACGTGCCAGCCCGTTAGGAGATCAGAGAATGGTCGATTTCACGCTCACCGACGAGCAGAAGAACCTGCGCGAGATGGCGCACGACTTCGCGGAGAAAGAGATACGCCCGGTCGCTTGGGAGTACGACAAGGAGGGCACGTGGCCGGCGGACATCATCCAGAAGGCCTGGGATGTGGGGCTGATGAACTCCCATATCCCGGAGGAGTACGGCGGCGCGGGAGCCAGCTACCTGGACGGCTGCCTGATCGAGGAAGAGCTCTCGTGGGGCTGCTCCGGCATCCAGACCTCCCTCGGCTGTAATGGTCTTGCGACCGCTCCGATCACGCTGGGCGGCTCGGAGGAGATCAAGAAGAAGTACCTGGGCATGCTCACCGAGGAGCCGAAGCTCGCGTCCTTCTGTCTGACTGAGCCTGACGCCGGCTCGGACGTTTCGGGCATGCGTACGACTGCCGTCAAGCAGGGCGACAAGTACGTGATCAACGGCTCCAAGTGCTTCGTCACCAACGGCGGCTACGCCGACTACTACACCGTGTACGCAAAGACCGACAAGGACGCTGGCCACCGCGGCATCTCCGCGTTCGTGGTCGAGCGCGACTGGGGCGTCGTGGTGGACAAGAAGGAGGACAAGCTTGGTCAGCGCGCGTCGAACACGGCGACGATCTCCTTCAACGACGTCGAGGTTCCCGCCGAGAACCTGCTGGGCGAGGAAAACGGCGGCTTCAAGCTAGCGATGATGACGCTCGACCGGACGCGCCCGGGCGTGGCTGCGATGGCCACCGGCATCGCCCGTGCGGCGTTTGAGTTCGCGGTCGACTACTCCAAGGAACGCGTCCAGTTCGGCGTGCCGATTGCGATGCACCAGGCAATCCAGTTCATCATCGCCGACATGGCTACGGAGATCGAAGCCGCGCGGCTGCTCAC
>DATHLT010000127.1:0-11739 GCA_035487855.1 Solirubrobacteraceae bacterium | reverse complement strand
GTAGGCATCGGCTTCTCGCTGATCGGTGACGCGCTCGCGGACCGATGGGGTCGATGAGTCGATGACTGAAGCGCTGCTCGAGGTTCGCGAACTGTCGCTCAGAGCCGGTCGGCGCGCACAAGAGGGGAGAGTGGTTGACCGTGTCTCGCTCGAGGTGCGTCGCGGCGAATGCCTCGGTCTCGTCGGCGAATCTGGCGCGGGTAAGAGCCTGACGCTGAGGGCGATCATCGGCTTGCTGCCAGCCGCGGTTTACCTGGATCACGGCGAGGTGCTGCTCGACGGCAGGCCCTATCGATCACGATCGCGCGAGGGGGGCGCGAGAATTGGCATGGTCTTTCAAGAACCGAAGGCCGCATTGAACCCCCTGATGCGGACCGGGGATTTGATCGCCGAGGGGCTGCGCGGCCGTGGCGTGCGCGGAGCGGCGGCCAGAGAGGCCGCCACCGCCCTGATGGAGGAGGTCGGGATTGACCATGCGGCGCGCCACTCGCGCGCCTGGCCGCACGAGCTCTCCGGCGGTCAGCGCCAGCGGGTCGCGATCGCGATGGCGCTGGCCGCGGAGCCCTCGGTGCTGCTGTGCGACGAGCCGACGACGGCGCTCGATGTGATCGTCCAGGAGCGGATTCTTGAGCTCCTCGATCGACTGAGAGTGCAGCGCGATCTGGCGATCGTGTTCGTCACCCACGACATCGCCGTGATCAACCGTCTGGCAAGCCGCGTCGCGTTGATGTATGCCGGGCGGATCCTCGAGCAGGGACCGACCGCGGCGGTGCTTGCCCGGCCGCATCATCCATACACCGCGCGGCTGCTCGCGAGCCAGCCGCGTATCGACCAGACCAAAAGGCCGCTGCGAGCGCTTTCAGGCGATCCGCCGGGACCCGGCGAATGGCCCGAGGGCTGCCGGTTTCATCCCCGCTGCATGCATGTCAAGCCGGACTGCCTAAAGGCTCCATATGAGCTTCAGAGCAGCGGCAACTCTCGGCAGAGCGCATGTATCCGCTGCTCGGAGATCGAGAACGAGCTCGAGCGGGAAAGTCGATGAGCGCGATCCTGCAGGCCAGCAATCTAAGCGTCGAGTTCGCTGTGCGGCGCCTGCGGTTGCGTCGATCTCGGGCCGCGGCGACGATCGCGCTGCGAGGCCTCGACATCGAGATCCCCAAGGGCGGGGTCGTCGGGATCGTCGGAGAATCGGGCGCCGGCAAGAGCACGCTCGCGAGGGCGCTGAGCGGAATCATTCGCCCGAGCACGGGGACGATCCACTACCGCGGCGAGCCCATCGACTATCCCCGCGAGCGATATCTGGCGCGAGCCATACAGATGGTTCCGCAGGACCCTGGCAGCTCGCTGAATCCTGCGCTGAGCGTGGGCGCGGTCCTGCGGGAATTGCTGCGCTTTCACGAGCTCACGCCGCCCGAGCGAATCGAGCTGGACTGCGGTGAGCTAATGGAGCTGGTCGGTCTCACTGCGGCGACGCTTGCCGCCAAGCCACGCGTCCTCTCCGGCGGTCAGCGCCAGCGAGTGGCGCTCGCGCGCGCCCTGGCGGTGTCTCCCACCGTTCTGATCGCCGACGAGATCGTCTCCGCGCTCGACAGCCCCGTGCAGGCGGGAATCCTTAACCTGCTTCTCGAACTGCGCGAGCGGCTGGGGCTTACGATCGTGCTGATCGCCCACGATCTCGCGGTGGTAAGCGCCGTGTGCGAGCATGTGCTGATCATGCGCGAGGGAGAGATTCTCGAGCGCGGGCCCGTGCAGCAGGTATTCGCGGCGCCCACGAGCGCCTACACCCGTTCTCTGTTGGACGCGGCGCGCAGATTGGTACTGCCAACGGTGCGGGAGCCGTGAAGTTGGGAAATATGGAAGAGCAACTGGTTTCGCTTCCGCACTACCTGGATCGCTGGGCGCGACGCTTCCCCGAGCGGGAGGCTGCGGTCGACGGCCAGCTGCGGCTCACCTACGCCCAGCTCGCCGAGGCGGTCGACGGTTGTGCGCGTGCCTTCCTGGACGCCGGCGTACGGCCCGGCGATCGGGTCGCGATGCTCACCACGCCGCGGCTCGAGTTCTTGATCGTGCTGCTGGCGCTGCACAGGATCGGCGCGGTCTGGGTTGGACTGAACCCGCGGCATCGCCTTGCCGAGCTCGACCACGTGGTCAAGGACACCGCGCCCAGGTTGCTGCTCGGGATCGAGCGTTTCGAGGGGCGAGACTACGAGCAGGATCTACGGGAGCTCGCACGGCGCAACGAGCTGCCGGCGGCGCCCGTGATCATCGGTGGCGAGCAGCCAGACCCTCGCTTCTACGAGACTCTGCGCACGCGCGACGTGCAAGTCGAGGAGCTCTCCCAGGCGGCCCGCGCGGTAGGACCCGGGAGCCTGAGCTGCATCGTCTACACCTCGGGTAGCACGGGGCAGCCAAAGGGGGCGATGCTCAGCCGTCACGGCCAGCTGCGGGCATATGAGCACTGGCTGTCGTACCTCGGGACAGGACCGATCCGCATGATCAGCGATTTGCCGGTCGACCACGTCGCGGGGCTAGCACCCAGCTTCGTGTCGCTGATGGGCGGCGGCACCGTCGTGTTTATGAATCGTTTCGATCCGGATGAGTTGCTGCGGTGTATCGAGCGCGAGCGCATCACCGTGTGGCCCGGCGAACTGACACAGTGGGTTAAGTGCGCGCCACTGCAAGACCAGTACGATCTCTCCTCGCTGCGGCTTGTCGGGTACGGCGGCGGCGTACCTCCGCGTGAGCTGCTCGACCGGTACTTGTCTGTCACGCCGAGGGCCTTCAGCGGCTACGGGATGACCGAGACCTCAGACGCGATCATGTTTACCGACCCCGACGCGCTCCCGGAGGTCCTCTGCGAACATAACGTCGGCAAGCCGCTCGACGGCGTCCTCACCCGTCTGGTCTCGCCCGACGGCGAGCCGCTCCCCAGGGAGAGCACCGGTCTGCTCGAGGTGCGCAGCTCGACGGTGTTCCTCGGTTACCTGAACCGCCCAGAGGCGACAGCCGCCGCATTCAGCGATGACGGTTGGTTTCGCACGGGTGACGTCCTCTGCGAACGCGATGACGGAACGTTTGACTTTCTTGGCCGCGCAGACCATACGTACAAGTCCGGCGGATACAACATCTATCCACAAGAGATAGAGGTGGTCCTCGAAGGCCACCCGGCGGTCCGCGCGGCAGCGGTGGTAAGCGTGCCCGACGAGGTCTTCCAGGCGGTTGGGCACGCCTTTGTGGAGCGGGTGGACAACGGGTCGGTCGACCTTCAGGAGCTGCGCTCCTACTGCTCTGAGCGTTTGGCCAACTACAAGGTGCCGAAGACGATCACGATCATCGAGCGGCTGCCGACGCTGCGAAACGAGAAGATCGACAGGGTGCTCCTGGGCGAACGAGCGCTCGAGATGGTCGCGGGCGCTTCGGCTCAGTATGGCTAGCGGCTGTAGGCCAATGCCTGCAGGATGAAGGTCGCGTAGATCTCCCCGATTTGCTCGGCGGTGAGTGCGCCTTTTTTGTCGTACCAGTGTTCGACCTTGCACATGCCGATCAGCCCGAGCCGGATCACGCGCGGGTGTGAAAGGTGCCAGATGCCCTGCGTCTGGCCCTCGCCGAGCAGATCGTCGATCAGCGCTTCGAAGTCCTCGCGCAGCGCGATCAGCTGCTTGCGGCTCTTCGGATTGAGGGCGTGCATCTGTTCGTCGGCGATCCGCCCCGCATACGGATGGCGCGCTTCGGCGACGACCTGCCATACGATCAGCGCGCGCAGACGCTCGCGAACATCATCCACTCCCTCGATCCGCTCCAGCGCTTCCTGGTAGAACCCCTGCATCCCGTCCAGGCAGATGCGCACGAGGATCGCCTGCTTGTCGGAGAAGTGGTGATAGAGGCTCGACGCCTCGATCCCAACCCCCTTGGCGAGAGCTCGCATGGTCGTGGCCTTGTAGCCGCGTTCGTAGAAGAGCCGGCTGGCGACCTCCAGGATGCGCGCTTCAGTCCTACGCTCCCCGCTCATAGCCCGGCTCCCACTCATAGCTCCCGGTCTCAGCGTAGCCATCATGGGTTGGACACGCAAACTAACGTTTGTTAGCCTAGCTCCCTAACATCCGTTAGTCCAGCAGCTGAGGGATCGCATATGCCATCGACGAAGTCGAAGTCCAAAAAGTTGAATCGAAGCGAGGGTGTGGAGGGCGGACGTCTGGTTCCGCGCCTGCGTGAGCCGCGCTACTCACAGTCGCTCGAGCGTGGCCTGGCGATCCTCACGTGTTTCACCCCCCAACGTCCGATGATGGGCATCGCGGACATCGCCGACGAGCTCGGCATGAGCCGCTCGACTACCCACCGCTACATGATCACGCTCGTCGAGCTGGGCTACCTCGAGCAGGGCGGCTCGCGCAAGTACCGCCTCGGCCTGCGCGTGACCGACCTCGGCATGTCGGTGCTGAACTCGATGAGCCTGCGCGAGTACGCCCGTCCCGATCTGGAGGAGTTGCGCCAAGAAACGAGGTTCACGGTCAACCTGGCGATTCTAGATGGCAGCGAGATTTTGTATGTCGATCGTGTGCGCGGATCGCGTCCGGGTCAATCCAAGATCGATTTTGCCCTGCACGTGGGATCCCGGCTACCGGCCTCCTGCACCGCGCTTGGCAAGCTGCTGCTGGCGTACCTGCCGGATGCCGAGCAGGAGGCTCTGATCGCGTCTTTGAAGCTGGCCAAGGGCGGTCCCAACGCGATCGCCTCCAAAAAGGCGCTGAAGGCCGAGCTAGGGCAAATCAGCGAGGAAGGTTTGGCGGTAGATGACGAAGAGCTTGCCGCGGAGGTCCAGGCGATCGCGGCTCCGGTTCGTTCCAGCGGCGGCGAGGTCATAGCCGCGGTGGGTCTGGTCGGGTTGCGCTCGATGATCACTGTCGATGAACTGGTGGTTTCGCTGAGCCCGCGTCTGATTGCCACGGGCGCCCGCATATCGGCACGACTGGGCTTCCGGCGCGATGACGAGAGATAGTGACTGCGCCGGATTTCAGAGATGGCATCATGATCGAGCCGCCCAAGGCTGTTCCCGCGGCAGCGGCTGATTAGTCGGCCGGCGGTCCTTCGTCTCCAGTTCGCCAGCGAGCTCCCATGGCGACCAGCCGAACTTGCGCCAAAGATGCGCCAGTACGCGATCACAAACAGATCACAAGCCGACCAAAACCTGTGATTCGCAGGCTTTCGATGCGGATGAGAGGACTCGAACCTCCACCGGGTTGCCCCGACACGGACCTGAACCGTGCGCGTCTACCAATTCCGCCACATCCGCGTGGGATGCGAAGATAGCGCAGATGCAAGCAATTGGCGGGTCGGATGGGGTCCTGCTCGATTGTGCTTCGTCGTGTGGCACGCTCGGCGGATGCTTTGCTAGCCTCGGGGCAGTCGTTTTGCGCCGCTATCGTCCAGGGGACTAGGACGCCGCCCTCTCATGGCGGAAACCCGGGTTCGAATCCCGGTAGCGGTATCGCTTTTGGCTTTCGTCCGCGGAGGCCTGTTTTGCCCCCCTCCGTGGCGCTTGTTTCATGGCTGGTGGCCGCTAGCGGTGCGGTCCGATGGCCCCGAGGTGGTGTCGCGCGTCTATGGGAGGCTGTGGCGCCCACAGACAGCATCGCCGCATGATTTCCTACGACCAGGGTAATATTGGCACTACATTGGAGCATTTCTGGATAGTGGATTCTGTTGCGTCCTTCAGAGTAGCGTGTGAGCCGGCTCGCCGGGGTCAACCCTCGATGAAGCTACAGAAGATTGTTCGAACCAACGGGAATAAAGTCAGAGACGCGTCTCGACTTAAGCGTCTAGACCCGTGAATCTCCTATATACGCACGAGCAGGCTAGAGCCTGCTCGCAAGCGGAGTCCCACCGGGCACCTTGGCTCGAACGGACTTGGGTGTTCACTACTACTGGCGAAACAGACGACTAGGTGGGAAGACATGACTCTTATGTACAAGACACGGACGGCAACACCGCGATTGCGGCCAGGGCCGGGAGGTCTGCCGCGCGGGCAAGTGACGCAGATACAGCGAAGTCGCATGCTGGCAGCCGCTGTCGAGGCGGTGGAGGACGTTGGCTATGCGAGGATGACTGTGGCACAGGTGATCAGCCGCGCGCGCGTGTCGCGCAAGACCTTCTATGACGTATTCGCCGATCGCGAGGACTGCTTCCTGGCGGCATTCGAGCAGGCGCTCACACAGGCGAGGCTGATCGCGCAGGAGGCATATGAGCGGGAGACGAGCTGGCGCGACGGCGTACGTGCGGCGCTGGCGCGGCTGCTCCTGTTCATGGACGAAGAGCCAGGGCTTGCCAAGCTTTGCATCGTGGAGGCGCTCGGTGCGGGCGAGCGCGTCTTGGACCGGCGCGCGAAGGTGCTAGACGAACTGGCCGAGGTGATCGACAGGGGGCGGACCGTCACTCACGCCATCCGCGAACCGCCTGAGGTAACGGCGGAAGGAGTCGTGGGAGCGATCTTCGCGGTCCTGCACACACGTGTGCTCGAGCACGGCGATGAGCGGCTAACCGATCTGCTTGGCTCGTTGATGAGCATGATCGTGCTCCCGTATCTCGGGGCCAGAGCAGCGGGTAGAGAATTGAGCAGGCCGCCGATGGAGGTCCCCACCGAGGGGCGTTCAAGGGCGCTGGCCCGCCACAAGGATCCGCTGGAAGGTCTGAACATGCGCCTCACCTACCGGACGGTGCGTGTGTTGATGGTGATTGCTGAGCACCCCGGAGCCAGTAACCGCGAGATTGCGGAAGGCTCAGGCATTGTCGACCAAGGCCAGATCTCAAAGCTGCTGAACCGCCTGGCGCGGTTGAAGTTGGTGGAGAACCTGGGCGAGGGGCAAGAGAAGGGCGCAGCAAACGCCTGGCATCTGACGGCGCGGGGCGCGCAGGTGGAGCGAGCGACTCGGCCGCGCTGAGGGCAGGTGTCCCGCGCGCGGTAGCCAGTCGGAGCAGGAAGCGGTGCACCGCTTCCTGTTTTGGCGTCTAGTTGGCGTGCTCGCGGCGATCGCGGGCTTTGCCGTGCTCGCGTGGTTCGTTGACGGCGGACCGGGGAAGGTGCTACGCGGCAGTCGCGCCGCGGGTATCTTTCACATCACCCCGAGTGCCGTGGCAGCCGTCTTTGACCGCTTGCTTGTGGCGGTTTGGGAGTGGGCACCTGCGGTGGGCATAGCGCCCGTAAAACTGCTGTTGGCGCTCATGGCCATGTTCATATTGGTGATTGCGATCATGCGGACGGACGCCCGCCGCCGTCGTTCCTATGTGCGGCTGCAGATCGATGCCTATCGCGCGGATCATGCGAGCTCAGAAGCGCTCGTTACGATGTTCGGCGCTTTGCACAAGCGTCTGTTGCGGCGTTGGTGGCGGCGGCTGCTACTCGGCCAGCCGTCACTCGCGCTCGAGGTGCATCATGAGGCAGGGGAGCTGAATTCGGCGTGGCTCGCGGTCAGCTGCCCGCGCGAGCAGCAGCAAATGGTCGAGACAGCGCTGCAGGGTGCCTATCCAAACTGCCGTCTGCGTCCGGCCGACCGCCCGCTTGGCGTGGCGCCGGTCGTGCTGCGTTTGAAGAAGCACGCCGAGTTCATCAAGCGGGTGAGGACCGTAGAGCTCTTCGATGGGGAACGCGAGCCGACCGTCAACCGGCTGCTAACCGTGATGGGCGCTTGTAAGGAGCCAGCGTTCGTGCAGATCGCGCTCACGCCCACGCCAGCTGTATTTGAGGCGTTTGCCAAGCACCTATACAAGCGCCACGAGGCGCGACTGTCCGAGGAACGTCGTGAGCACCTGCTGATCCGCGATCGCTCGCTGGTCGAGGACGCTGAGCTCCGAGGCGGCCTGGACGTGCAGCACAGGCCGCTGTTCTTCGTGGATCTGCGAGTTATCGCCGGTAAGCGCATTGTCTGTGAGCAAATCGCCTCGGAGCTACGCACTGAGGGCGCCGAGAACCGTCTCATCGAGCGCGGAACCGCCGTGCGTCACGGGCTCTTGCGGCTCTACGGCCGTCGTGTGCTCCGCGGTGAGGGAAACCTGTTGCCTTCGTTTCGCAAGGGCGTGTTCGCCTCGACCGAGCTGGCGCTGCTCTGGCAGCTGCCGTCGGTGGATTACTTGACCGTGCCGTTCGCACGCAGCGGTTTGCCGCTGGCGCCGGCTGCACCCGGTGTCCTGCGGCCGGGGGAGGGTCGGGGCACCCTGCGCGATGCGCTCGGCCCGGTCTCGATTCACATGGAGTTGCGTAGGCAGAACACAGCCGTCCCGGGGACCGTCGAGCAGGGCAAGTCCAGCTATCTAGTGGCAAGCGTTGCCGAAGACCTCCGTCGTGAGCGTTGCGCGGTGATCGTGTTGGACCCCAAGGGCGACGCTGCCGAGGCTGCGGTAAGCGTGGTGGCACCCGAGCGCACCTGCACCTTGCTGGATCTAGCCCACCCGACCTGTGGCTTTAACCCACTGGCCGTGGATGCGCCGGCCGATGTGATCGCTGATTACGTCGTGGCAGCATTGAAGAACCTATTTACGGATGCTGACATCAGAGCTTCATCCGATCGTTATCTGCGCAACGCGATCATTGCTGTGCTTGCCTACGACCGCGACTGCACATTGTGGGATGCGGCTCGCCTGCTGTCGGTTGGCGAGGAGGGATATGCCTATCGCAGCAGCGTGGGAGCGCGGGTGCGGACGCTACCCGAGTTCAAGGAGATCTCGGAGTTCTTCACCGCGGAGCTCGCGGCGCAGCTTGCGGACGCCCGCAGTACCACTACGGCCAAGCTGGATGCACCGGTGAACAAGCTCGCGCGGTTGCTCAACTCGCCGTCGATCAAGCGAGTACTTCTCAACGATGCGCTGAGGATCGATTTCGACCGTGTGATTGCCGGTGGCGAGGTGCTTGTCGTGAAGGGAGCGTTGGGCGCCATGGGCGCCGGCAACACCTCGGTGCTGATGCAGCTGCTCGTGGGCATGCTCGATGCGGCGCTGGCTCGTCAACAGGATCTCGTCCCCGCTGAGCAACGGGTCGCGGTTGCGCTCAAGGTTGACGAGGCGCCGCTTGTCATCAACCGCGGCTTCGCCGAGACGATGGCGCTCAAGCGCTCGGCTGGCCTGGAGACGGTCGCCTGCTGGCAGACGGATGCGCAGTGGACCGAACGGGAGATACGCGACCAACTGGACGCGCTGTTCGCGCATCGCGTGTACTTCGCGACCGCTTCTGTGAAGGAGGCACGTGATGCCGTTGCCCTGACGATGGCCGAGTTTTCGGACATGATCAGACCAGGAATCGCGCGGCTGTCGAGCCTTGGACACCCCGACGTGCGGTTGCATTTGCCCAAGCACCACGCTGTCGCAAGCTGGGTGACCCCTCAAGGGCGCCAGGCTCCATTTATCGCGCAGACGATCCCGTTGACGGTCGATCGCGAGCGCCTGGCGCTCCACGCTACCCGGCAGCGCGAGCGGGGTGGGCGTCACCGCTCAGATCTACGTCAGCCACACTGGGATCGGGCACCCAGCGCGGCGAGCGATCAGTGGCCGGCCGCAAGATCTGCCGATCGCGCTGAGGGACCCACTGAGGTGATTGGCAGGCGAGCCAATGGGGCGTCGCAAGCCTTGCCGCCAACGCCCGCCGATGGCTATCGCGAGCTCGTGGAGCTGGATGGCGCGCACAGCGTGCGCTGGGCCAAGCCGGTCTCATTGCCGCGAGCGCTCGCGGTCGATCAGCTCGATCTGGAAATGCTCGCGCTGATTGCCGCAATGCGTCACGTGCTCACCAGCCAGCTTCATCGCCGGTTCAACCAGGGTCGCTCCGCGACAACAACACAGCGGCGATTGAAGCGCCTCAGCGACGCTGGACTGGTGGAGCGTTTCCAGTTTCATCGTCGCGACGGCGGCGGAATTCCCATGTGCTATGTGATCGCTGCCGCTGGCCTAAAGGTGCTGAAGGACAGCGGACGCTCGGATGTCGCAAGCGACGAGGCAGTCGTTGCTGCCGAGGCACGGCGGCAAACCGCTAACGGCGCGGGTGAAAAAGCCCTGCGCCAGGCTTGCCACGATGTGCATGTCAGCGGCTGGGTACTGGCGCTGGTGGAGGCGCTCGGCGGGTCCCGTCCGCGGTTGCGCGGTCCGCAGACGTCGGTGCTTTCGCCCCCCTATCGATCGAGCGGCGACGGGCAGGTGGCACTTGGTCCGGGTGACCTGCGGTTGCCAGGAGGGCGCACGCCACATGATTTTCTCCGATCGGATGGCTCAGGCCAGAGGCTGGACGTGGAGCAGTTCGAGACCCTCCGTCCTGATGCCACAATCGAGGTTGCCGGCGTTGCCGAGCAGCCGGCGGCGATCGACCTGATGGTTGAGCGCGAGGACCGGCTGTCGGGTTCGGGAATCACCCGCAAGCTTCAGCGTTACGATCATTTCCTATCTGGCTGGTCGGTGCACACCCAGCGCTATGGCCGTCGCGCCGAGGCCACGCCGGCGGTGGTGTTCGTATGTCGCGATCGAGCCCGCGCTCGTGCGTGCGCGAGAGCCGCCGACGAGGTGCTGCGTGCCTGTCGCGCATATGCCGGCGAGTACCCGCTCGACTGGGAGTACCCAGGGAGGGAGCGGATCGTGTTCGTGGCCGAGCGCGATGCACATGAGCACCTCCTGTGTGGCTACGCAGTGCCCGGCTTGCCACCGGACGTTCGCGTGACAGCTGCCCACGGCGATCCCCGCGCGGGAGCGGCTGCGGCGGAGCCTTGCGAGATCCTTGCCTTCAGGTGAGCAGGAGATCTGTGACGGTCGTCTTCAGCTCATGCCGGTCGGTGCGTCGATCGTCACGCGTCCGCCTCGTGTAGGTGTGACGGTGAATCGGCGCCAGCGGACCGGCCGCTCGGGCTTATCACGTGTGGCCCACAGTCGCACACCGGGCAGCGCTTAAACACAAAAAGCCCAGCCGGGCTTTAGATGAGAGGAGGCTTATGGCACATCACCTGGGAAGGCCTTGTGGGCTTCAGCGAGGACGCCCTCCAGGGACGCCCCCGCTGATGCTCCGACGTTCAGAAGACGAGGTCGTCCTCGTCGGCGCCGACACCCACCCCGACGAGCTCGCGGTCGTCCTCGGTGGAGTCGCCGTCACCCCGATCCTCACCCGACAGGTCGTCCTGTGCACGCTCGCCAGGGCTGTCTAGGAACTGGACCGTGTCGGCGACCACCGTGACCGCCTGGCGGCGCTCCTGCTCGGCGGTCTCCCACTCGTGCCACTCCAGCCGTCCGTCAACCGCGATCCGGCTGCCCCGTCGCATGTAGCGGCTGACGGTCTCGCCGGCCGCGCCGAAGGCGCTGACGTCGAAGAAGTTGGGCCGCTCGACGAGCTCGCCGTCGGCGTCCTTGTAGCTCGAGTTGCAGGCGATGCGCAGCCCGCACACGCTGGTCCCGGAGGGCAGCGCACGCAGCTCAGGGTCGCGAGTGAGACGGCCGACGAGTACGACGCGGTTAATGGTGAAATAGGACATCGCTTGGTCTCCATGTGTTGGATGGTCGACCCCCCGACGGCCAAGCTACGCATCCGCTGGGACGGTACTCTCGGCGGCCAGCCGATCGTCGTCGTCGCCACAGGCGAGCGCGGCAAGCGGCACCGCGGCGATACGCTCGGCCGCCTGGGCTTGAGCGATCGCCCGTGCGAGCGGTCTCTCGACATCGGGGGAGGCGAGGTAGAGCACGCCCGCCACGCAGCGACTGCGGGCCCACGCGCGGCAGATCTCG
>DATHLT010000126.1:0-21376 GCA_035487855.1 Solirubrobacteraceae bacterium | reverse complement strand
ACAGCGGCTCCTTGAGGTTGGGCATGAAGACCTGCGGGGGGGCGCGCAGCATGCTGTACAGAGCGGTGGTCCCACTCTTGGGATGGCCGACGATGAAGAAGTCGGGGATGCGCTGCTGCGATGAGGTCTCGGCGGCCGTGTGGTCAGCCGGGGACGACACAGCGGACCCCCATGCTCAATGCCCGGGTGTGCTCAACGCGTGCGCGTCGCGCTCGCCCGAGGGCCGCTCGGCGGCGGCCCTTGCCCCGTAGAGCTCCGCGAGCTCGAGCTGCAGGCTGCGGGGCTGGGAGTGGGTGGGATCGCTATCGGCCGAGCGCCGATGCCATACGCCGGCGCCGTCCAGGTCCCAAGAGCTCTGGTTGTCGGCAAACGCGCGGTCCAGGGTGTCGAGCAGCTCGCCGCGCAACTCATCTGACTCGATCGGCACGGCGAGCTCCACACGGTGGTCGAGGTTTCGCGGCATCAGGTCGGCGGAGGCGATGTAGATCGTGTTCTCGCCGTGGCGTTCGAAGGCGTACACGCGCGAATGCTCCAGTAGCCGCCCGACGATCGACACGACCCTGATGTTCTCGGAGATCCCTGGCAGGCCGGGGCGCAGGCAGCAGATACCGCGTACGTTCAGTTCCACGCGCACGCCCGCCTGCGACGCCCGATACAAGGCACGGATGCAGCGGCCGTCCACGAGCGAGTTCATCTTCATGGCGATTCGTGCGGGGTGCTCGGCGGAGTGAGCGTCGATCGTGCGCTCGATCTGCTCGATGATGCCCTTGCGCAGGTGCGGAGGCGCGATCAGCACCTTGCGGTAGTGCAGCGGGCGCCCGTAGCCCGTCAGGTAGTTGAACATGTCGGCAACGTCCGCACCGATCTGCTCATCGGTGGTGAACAGCCCGAAGTCCGTGTACAGCCGGGCAGTCGCGGAGTGGTAGTTGCCGGTGCCGATATGCACGTAGTTGCGCACGCCATCGCCCTCGCGACGCACCACCAGCACACACTTGGCGTGCGTCTTGAAGCCGGGCTGCCCGTAGACGACGTGCACGCCGGCCTCCTCCAGAGCCTTCGCCCAATGGATGTTCATGCGCTCGTCGAAGCGCGCCTGCAGCTCTACGAGCGCGACCGCCTGCTTACCGCGCTCGGTCGCGTCGATCAGCGCCGGCACGAGCGGCGAGTCGTCGCTCGTGCGGTAGACCGTCTGCTTGATCGCGAGCACGTTCGGGTCCGCCACCGCCTGCTCGACGAAGCGCTCGACCGACGTCGAGAACGACTCGTACGGGTGGTGCACAAGTAGATCGCCTTCGCGCATCGCGCCCAGCACGTCCGGTCGCTCGCCCTCGCCGCGCAGTAGTCGTGGGTGGGTGATACCGA
This sequence comes from Solirubrobacteraceae bacterium, assembly GCA_035487855.1. Classification (GTDB taxonomy): domain Bacteria; phylum Actinomycetota; class Thermoleophilia; order Solirubrobacterales; family Solirubrobacteraceae; genus Palsa-744. The sequence continues at coordinate 20,014 of DATHLT010000126.1, read as the reverse complement.
CGATCGGCTCCTCCCGCAGCTCGACGTGCCCGGGCAGCTTGACGATCTGCCATAGCGCGCCCATGTCGAGCAGGCCAGCGACCGGATAGACCTCCTCGTCTTGAACGCCCAAGAGACCCGCCAACGCCTCGCGCAGCTGATCGGAGCAGCCGGCGCCCACCTCCACGCGCACGACCTCGCCAAAGCGCCTGCGGCGTAGCTCGTCCTCGACTGCCTGCAGTAGATCTGCCGCGTCGTCTGAGACCTCCAGGTCGGCGTCGCGCGTAACCCGGAAGACGTCATAGTCGGCAATCTCCATGCCAGGGAACAGTGCGTCCAGGTGGTGGGCGATCACATCCTCCAGTGGCACCAGCAGCGCCGGCTCCGGCGCGGGCTGCTTGAGCGTTACGAAGCGCGGCAGGATCTCCGTAGGGACCTTCACGCGCGCAAACACCGTCTGCCCGCTGACCGGGTCGCGTACGAGTACGGCAAGGCTGAGGGAGAGGTTTGAGATGTAGGGGAAAGGCCTTCCTGGCGCCACAGCCAGTGGCGTGAGTGCCGGGAAGATCGCCTTCTGAAAATGCCTGGCGAGCTCCGCTCGGCGCTCATCGTCGAGGTCGCGCACGCCCACCACACGGATGTCGTGCTCGTCGAGCGCCGGACGCAGGCGCCCTTCGAAGCAGTCCGTCAGCCTACCGCTCTGAGCGAGCACGCGCTCGCGGATCAGCGCGATCGTCTCGGAGGGAATCAGGCCGTCCTGGCTGGGGTTCTCAACACCGGCGTCGATCTGGTCGCGTAGTCCGGCCACCCGCACCATGTAGTACTCGTCGAGGTTTGTGGTGTAGATCGCGCAGAACTTCACCCGCTCCAACAGAGGCACGCGCTCGTCCTCGGCGAGCTGCAGCACGCGGTCGTTGAAGTCAAGCCATGAAAGCTCGCGGTTGAGATAAAGCGAGGGGTTCTGCAGTGAGGAGTCAGTAGCGCTGTCAGGGACGGCAGTGATTATCGCCACCTCGTTCACATCGTGTTCACGTTCAGCATTCATATGACTATCAAGCTACCGCACAGCTATGGTCGCTCGGAGCGATCTCACCCGGGCGAAGATGCTCACAACCGCTGGAGCTGAGGACCCGTGCGGCCGACTCCACGCTGACCCGCTAGGCTCCACCCCAGAAGAATGGCTCGTCAGCTATGGCTACTTCGTCACGCGGAGGCTGAGCCGCATGGCACGCGCACGGATGCCGCCCGCCGTTTGACGGATCGTGGGCGTGCGCAGGCGCGCGTCGCCGGCATCGCCATCGGGCAGTTGCACAGCGGCTTTGAGCAGGTGGTTTTCAGCCCCAAGGTACGCGCCCAAGAAACGGCCGAGCTGGCTGCGGAGGGCTGGGATCCACAGCAGCGCGAGCTGCTGCGAGTACACCCGCCGCTTGCAGGTGGCTTTGACGCTGCACAGGCACTCGACGCGGTCTCTGGCATCGGTGCCGACGGACGCCTGCTGATGGTCGGGCATGAGCCCGACCTATCGCATGTGATCGCACAGCTGACCGGCGGCCGCGTGGACGTGAAGAAGGGCGGTCTTGCGATCGTGCGGCTAGAGGGAATGAGCGGCGAGCTCGTCGCCCTCATGCGGCCCCGCGAGCTCGTGCTGATCGCCGGTGGGCTGGGTGGGGTTCCAATCCACGGGGATTGACGAGGGCACAACGCTCGGGTCGAGCAGCTCCACTGATTCGGCGGCGAAGCGGTAGCCGATCCCGAAGTGGGTGTGGATGTAGCGCCAGTTGGGCGAGGCCTTCTCGAGCTTTTGGCGAAGCTTGCGCACGAACACGTCCACCGAGCGATCGCCGCGGACCATCGTGTAGCCCCACAGGCGCGAGTAGATCTCCTCGCGCTCCAGGACGCGGCCCTCGGCGCAGGCAAGCAGCTCGATCAGCTCGAACTCACGCCGGGTCAAATCGATGCTGTGCTCGCCGACGAACGCCTGGAAGCGATCGGAGCGGATCTCGACCTCGCCGGCGGAGATCGGCTCGACCTCTGCCCGGCTGGTGCTGTGGCGGCGGCGGCGCACAACGCTCTGTACGCGCGCGATCACTTCCTCCGGGTGGCAAGGCTTGGTGATCCAGTCATCTGCCCCGAGGCGTAGCCCGCGTACGCGCTGGGCGACCGTGGAAGGGCCGGTGCAGACGACGATGCCGAGCTCCGGCAATGCCTCACACAGACGCTCGAGCCAGGTCCACGCTTGCGGTCCGAGCACCGCCAGGTCGACCACCAGCGCACTCAGGCGCATCGAGACGACCTCGTCGGCTGGGACAGGGCTGGCGAGCACACGGTGCTCCCACGCGAGGCGATCCAGCCGCTTGCTCAACACCTGGATAAAACCGCTGTCGCGGTCGAGAACGGCGATGCGAAGAGCCGCCGAGGAGGCCGATGTGCCGTCGGAGGATGCTTGCGCGCCCCCCAGTTCTCCGGCGCTCACGCTCGAGCTCATTGCCGCGCAGTGTACGGGATCAAGGGGGTCATTGAGCGTTTTGCAATGCGACGTAACACGATGTTCACAGCTCGCGATCGCTATTTGCGGTCAGAGTGGGCGTGGAGCGGGCGGACGTGAGGAGTCCGAGAACTCCCGGAACAGGCCGGTCACCACGAACGCCACCTGCTCGCCGATGTCGACCGCGTTGTCGCCGATCCGCTCGAGCGCCCGGGCGACCAAGGTCATGTGCATCGCCCACTCACGCGTGTCGGGGTCATCGCCGATTTCGATCGCCAAGCGGAAGATGTCGCGATTGAGTCGGTTGATCTCGCGGTCCTGGCGCACGAGGTCTTCGGCCAGAGCGACGTCGCGGGCGGCGAACGCAGCCTTTGACTGGATCACCTCAGAGCGTGCGAAGGCGCCCATCTTCGCGAGCGCTTCGAGCATTTCGGCGTGTACCGGAGGCTCATGACCGGACAGCGGGATCAGCTTGGCGATGTTCACGCATTGATCGCCCATACGCTCGATGTGCTTGATCATGTGCAGTAGCGCCGCGACCAAGCGCAGATCCCCCGCGACCGGTGCCTGCAGGGCCAGCAGCGAAAGGATGCCCTGGTGTACCTCCAGGTAGCGTCCGTCGACGCGGTCATCGTCGGCGATCACCATCTGTGCAAGCTCCACATCCTGGTGGTGAAGCGCCTCGAGCACACGGTCGAGCTGCTCGACGATCAAGTCGAGCCCACCCAGTGCATTGGCCTCGAGCTCACGCAGTTGAGACTGGAAGTGCGCGCGCCCCTGTGCGTGCGGCCCGTCACTGGTGCCGAGGATGCCCGTGCCTGTGGTCGTTGACCGCATCGAGGAGACCGCCGGTGGGCGGTCGTTGTCAGCCGAACTTCCCGGTGACATATTCCTCGGTTCGCGAGTCGTTGGGTTTGGTGAAGATCTCTTGCGTAGGCCCGATCTCGACGAGCTCGCCACCGAGCATGAAGGCTGTGCGGTCGGCCACGCGCGCCGCCTGCTGCATGTTGTGTGTGACGATCACGATCGTGACGCGCTGCTTGAGTCGATCGATCAGCTCCTCGATCTTCAGCGTCGCAATTGGGTCCAGCGCCGAGCAGGGCTCGTCCATCAGGATCACCTCGGGGTCAACCGCGAGCGAGCGTGCGATGCACAGCCGCTGCTGCTGGCCTCCTGACAGCCCGGCGCCTGGTGCGTCGAGGCGGTCGGCGACCTCGTCCCACAGGCCGGCGCTGCGCAGTGCAGCCTCGACCTTCGCGCGCATGTCGCCACCGCGCTTGGCGCTCAGCCGCAGGCCGGCCGCGACGTTGTCGAAAATCGACATCGTCGGGAATGGGTTTGGCTTCTGGAAGACCATGCCCACTGCGCGGCGCACCGCTACGACATCGACTGACGGGTCGTACACGTCGAAGTCCTCGAGCAGTACCCGACCCTCCGCGCGCGCGCCCGGGATCTCCTCGTGCATGCGGTTGATGCAGCGGACCATCGTCGACTTGCCGCAGCCGGAGGGCCCGATGATCGCGGTCACCTCGTTGGCGCGGAACTCGAGGTCGATGCCCTTGACCTGTTCAGAATTCCCGTAGAACGCGCGCAGCTGCTCGAGCTTGACGTTGAGTGCTGGTTTGGCTTGCGGGTCGGTGCCGATCGTCGCCGGCGGCGAGATCGTCGCGGTAGTGGTGATCCGATGTGGCCCCGATGTGGCCTCGCTGCTGCGGTCCTGTCGCTGGCGCCCGAGCTCTGAGCTGCTCTCAGGATCCATGCCAGTCAGCTCCTGGGTCCGTCCGTCGGGTGTCATGCAAGGCGACTCCTTCGTGCGATCAAGCGGGCGATGAGATTGAGCAGCAGGATCATCACGACCAGGGTAAGCGCTGCTCCCCAAGCTCGGTTGACAACAGCTGTCGTTGGAGACGTGACGTCCTTGTAGATTTGCACAGGCAGCGAATTCATGAACCCACCAAGGTTGAAGTTGGTCTTCAACGTGGCGGCTGCGGTGAACAGCAGCGGCGCGGTCTCGCCCGCGGCGCGTGCGACAGCGAGCAGTACTCCGGTAATCATCCCTGGCAGTGCTGTTGGTAGGACAATGTTGAAGATCACTCGCCAGCGGGGTGCTCCCAGCGCGAGGGCGGACTCGCGCAGCGCTGCCGGAACGAGCAGCAGGATCACCTCGGCGGAGCGGATCACAACCGGCAGCATCAGCAGCGACAGGGCGATCGAGCCCTTGTAGCCGGCGTAGGTACTGCCGGTGCCGACGACCAGCACGATGTATACGAACAGGCCAAACACGATCGAAGGCACGCCGGTAAGCACGTCCACAAAGAAGCGCACAGCCTGGGCGAACCAGCTGTTCTTTCCGTACTCGACTAGCCACACAGCCACGCCGATCCCAATCGGGACCGCAATCGCGGAGGCGAGTGCGACGATCTCGATTGTGCCGAGGATCGCGCTCTTGATGCCGCCGATGTTGGAGCCACCGAAGAAGGTGTTGCCGGTAGGGTCGGTCGTGAAGAAACTTGTGCTCCAGGCGCCGAGTCCCTTGCGCAGCAGGTAGTAGACGATCAGCACCAGTGGGATCAGCGCGATCACAGTGCCGGTAAGGACGGCTCCGCGGGCAATCCGATCCTTGCGCCGGCGTGCCGGGCTGACCGCGAAGCGCGCCAGTTGGCCGAGCTCCGGTTCTCCGGCTGACGAGCTGTGCGCGCTCACGCGCCCACCGCCGCGCCGGCGATTGAATCAGCTGCGCTCTCGCTTGCGGCACCGCTGCTGCCCTTCGTGCGTGCTGCCCTGATGACGAGCATCCGTGCCACCCCATTGACGAGCAGCGTCAGCACGAACAGCACAAGCCCCGCGGCGAACAGGGCGGAACGATGTATGCCCTGGGCTTCACCGAACTCGTTGGCGATGACCGCCGCGAGCGAGTAGCCCTGGGAGAAGAGATGTTCGCCGAGCTTGGGGGCGTCGCCGATCAGGATCGTCACGGCGATCGTCTCGCCGATCGCGCGGCCGAGGCCGAGCATCGCGCCGCCGACGATGCCCGAGCGGCAGTAGGGCAGGACGGCGATGCGGATCATCTCCCAGCGCGTGGCGCCGAGGCCGAGCGCAGCCTCCTTGTGGTCAGCAGGCACGGTGCTCATCACCTCGCGGCTGATCGCGCTGACGATCGGCAGGATCATGATCGCGAGGACCAGGCCGGTAATGAAGTAGTTGGGGATCGTCACAAGCGCACCGCCGATGAAGGGAATGAACGACAGGCGATCAGCTACCCATTGCTCTGCACCCTGAAGCTTCGGTGCTAGAAAGAAGATGCCCCACAGGCCATACACCACCGATGGCACTGCTGCGAGCAGCTCGACGAGGAGCGTGAGCGGCGCGCGCAGGCGCAGGGGGCACAGCTCGGTGGCGTAGATAGCACTCGCGACCGCCACCGGTACGCCGATCAGCAGCGCCAGGGCGGAAGTGATGAGCGTTCCCACCAGCAGCGGCAGCGCGCCGAAGTGTTCAGCGCTGACGTTCCAGTCGTTGCCGAACACGAAACCCAGCACGCCTTCCTTGGCGAACGCCGGGCGAGCCTGGCCGACGAGGCGGATGAAGAAGTAGACGATCAGCGCCAGGATCAGCGCTGCGAGTACGGTCAGACCGAGCTTGAGGGCACGGTCGGGCAAACGCGCCAGCGGTGACCGCGCAAGAGGTGCGCGGTCACCGCCGGGGATTGATGCTGCCTCCACGGCCCGTTTCCTATCGGATCTCGGGCTGTGGTGTCACGCTCAGCCGCCGAGCGAGGTGCCGTTGCATTCCAGGCCTGCGACCGCTTCCTTTGACTTCGCCAGGATCGCGGCGGGCAGTGCGGCGTAGTCGGCTTTCGACAGGATCGCCTGACCTTCGCCCAGCCCGTAGTCGAGGAACTTGACTACCCCCTTGGCGGCCGCTTCGCCGCCGGGGATGCTGGCCTTACAGAGGTCCTTGCTAACGACGATGAACGTCTGCGAGGTGATCGGGTAGGCCGTTGCTGCTGCTGGGTTGCTGATTTTGAAGCCCAGGTTTGCCGGCAGCGTGATGCCTTCGGCAGCCGCGCTCGTCGATGCGAGCGTCGGTTCGACGAAGCTACCGGCCTTGTTCTTCACCGATGCGTATGTGAAGTTGTGCTCCAAGGCGTAGGCCTGCTCGACGTAGCCGATCGCGCCGGCTGTCTGCTGGACGCCACCAGCAACGCCGGCGTTGCCCTTCTCGCCCGTTCCAGTCGGCCACTCCACCGTCTTGCCTTCGCCGACCTTGCTCTTCCATTCGGGGTCTACGTCGGACAGGAAGCCGGTGAAGCCCGCGCTCGTGCCCGATGAGTCAGAGCGGTGGATCACCGTGATCGGGGTGCTGGGGAGGCTGACGCCGGGGTTCAGCGCCTCGATCTCGGGGTCGTTCCAGCTCTTGATCTTGCCAAGGTAGATGTCGGCGATCGTCTTGCCTTCAAGCTTCAGGCCGGTTTTCACGCCGGGGAGGTTGTAGGAGACGGTGATCGCGCCCAGGAACATTGGGATTTGCACCGCAGAGCTACCGTTTTTGGCGATCGCTTCTTCATCTTCGGGCTTCAGCGGTGGGTCGCTCGCGCCGAAGTCAACCGTCTTTGCCTCGAGTGAGGTGATGCCGGCGCCTGAGCCGACGGCCTGGTAGTTGACCGTCAGGGGCGACAGCGATGAAGCCCACTGTTCATAAACGGGGGCAGCGAACGTGGAGCCCGCACCGGAGATCGTTGCCGCGGTGCTGCTCGAGGCGGTCGTGCCGGTGCTGTTAGAGCTCGACGAATTGGAGCTTCCACATGCGGCAAGGCCCGACGCGAGTATCGCGCAACCTACGAGCGCGCCCAACTTGTTCTTGATCACTACGTCTCCTCTGCTGGATTGTACATTTGACACGGCAGACGGCATGCGCCTTCCTACCGCCCCGGTGTGCCGGAGACAGTCTTCTCAGGCGCCTGTGTCCTCAATGTGAACATTTCGTGAAGGTTGGGGTTGGAAGCGGTAACCGAACCCCGGGTGGGTGTGGATGAAGCGGCGGTCGGGCAATGCGGTCTCGAGCTTGCTGCGCAGCTTGCTCACGTACACATCCACCGAGCGGTCTCCCACTCTTAAGGTCCCGCCCCACACGGTCGTGTACAGCTCCTCACGAGTGATGATCGCGCCAATGCGCTTGGATAGCGCAGCGAGCAGTTCGAACTCGCGGACGGACAATGTCAATGCCTGGCCGGTCGCGAGCACGAGTCCTTCCTCCAGCCTGATCTCCAACTCGCCGGCATAGACGACATCAGCAGGGATGTCCGTGCTCTCCGGGTAGGCCGCCACGGTGCCAAGCGTTTCAGTCGCCGCCTATCAAGGCGTTGCAAACTCGTGATCTATTCGTGAAAAATCCGTGAAAAGGCTCGTTCAGGCGGGCGGGTCGATGCTTGGGTCAATATCCTCGCCCAATGAGCTTCCTCAGCCCCGGTGTTGACAACGCCCTGATGGATTTGGTCGAAGAGTCTGGGCGCAACCTGCAGCGCTGCGGCTTGCTGCTGCACGATCTGCTCAGGGACTATCCCGAGCGCGCCACGTTGGCCCAGGATCTGAAGGTATGCGAGCAGGAAGGCGACCGCATCACCCACGACATCATTCACAGGCTGGCTGGGCGCGGCCGCGTCCGTGCTCCCTTCGACGCCAGCGATGGCTACGCCTTGGCTACGGCTCTCGACGACGTGGTCGATCACTCTGAGCAGGTGGCCGCGCAGCTTGGCCTTTACGGCGTCGAGGCGCCGATGGAGCAGGCCGTTGAATTCACGGAGGTGCTGGTCGGCGCGGGCGAGCAGATCGCACAGGCTCTGCGCAGCCTGCGCACGAACACCGAGCTGGGGCCCCATCTGGTGGAGATCCACCGCTTGGAGAATGAGGGCGACCGTCTGCAGCGTGACGGCGTCGCCTCGTTGTTCGCTGGTGGCATCGACCCGATGGTGGTGATTCGCTGGAAGGACATCTTCGAGTCGCTCGAGGCGGCCGTGGATGCGTGCGAGACGGTCGCGCACGTGCTGGAGGGCATCACCCTCAAGCAGCGTCGGCGACGCTGACCATACGCTTAGGTCTCATCGCTCGAAGGCAGGGTGCCACGGTGGCCACCGTCAGTTCGATCTCGCGTCGCGGCGCTACCTCGAGTCCCGCGGATCTCGGGGCTCGGACGATTGCTTTCACAACGCGTTCACATTTCACATAATATCGACTTGCAATGTGAAGAATTCCTGGTACAACCTCTTTCTCGCAATTGTTTTGTTTGACGATCGGAGTAATGGGGTATGGCAAAAATTTCTCATCAGCGCGTGCCGCCGAGCTGCGGTGCCAGCGTCGTCTCTCGTATCGGCCTTGTGGCGGATACGCAGCACCAAGTGTCCGCTCGTCAGCCATCGGGGGAGCCAGATGAGCCGCAAACCCTCCGGGTCGCGATCCTTGACTGCGACTCTGGATTTCTCGCCGTACTCACCAACCGGATCGAGCGACTTGGCTGGCAATATCGCGTCCTCTCCGCGCGGACGACACACAAGGCGCTTGCCTCGCTGCAGGTAGATGTGCTGATCGTCGATCTCTCGCTTCTGGGAGCGCGGCGCTGGAAGTGGCTGGCACGTCAGCGAGAGCAGCGTCCAGATGTCAGGGTGATTGTTTGCGCCGGGGCCTCGACCGTTGCCGAACGCGTTTGTGCTCTAAGGCTCGGCGCCGACGATTGGCTGACCAAGCCATGTCATCCGGAAGAGCTGATCGCGCGCGTGGAGGCAGTCACCTCCCATCGCCATGGTCCTGAGCCGCGAGACCTCTCTCCCGTCATCGTCGGCGAGGTGGAGATCAGGCCTGATCTCTATCAGGCGTTCGTGCACGGACAGAGCGTCCGTTTGACGCGGCGCGAGTATCAGCTGATCGAGCTGCTCTCACGCGCCGGGAACGAGATCCAGCCGCGTGATGTCATATACGAGTGCCTTTGGGGATACACCATGGCTCGCAACGATCGCTCGGTTGACGTGTTCATTCACAAGCTCCGCCGTAAGCTCGAGTGCGCATCTCCTGGCTGGCGCTATATCCATACCCATTTTGGGATCGGCTATCGATTGGGGGCTGAGCGCGTCAACGGCGGTGCCGAGCTGGAGCTCCAGCGTGCGCAGGAGTCGCTCGTTGCGCGGCTCGCGGCCTGAGCTATTCGCGTTTTAGCCGGCTGTGGTGGCGGGTGCACTGAATTCGAGTTGGGCACCGTTGGGGTTACCCACGAAGAAGATCTGAAATGGGGTTGTGCTGCCGGCGGCATCCTGTTCGACGACAGCGCGTCCAGCAGCGACGATCTGGCCGGCTCGGCGTGCGACGGCGTCCACCACCAGTTCCGGCTGAGCGACGGTCGAGTGGTTGACGAGATTGCCTTCAGCCTGACCTTCGGAGAGGTGGGCCCCGACGGCCGCGAGCGTTGGCACCGCGCCAGTGACAGGTGTGCCTTCCCCGACCCGCACACTGACGCTTGCCGGGGTGCCGCTGGCTTGAACCTGATCGTCGATCCAGGTCAGTGTTTTGTGTGCGGGTATGAGCGCGATGGCCAGGAGTGGCTGTGAGAGGCCGGCGATGTCGTTCTTGTAGACCGGGGCACCGTGGGCATCTCGCACGGTGATCTGGATTGGCACGTCGCGCACCGACGTGCTCGAGACGTTACGTAGCGTCACGATCGCGGCCGCGCCTTCGTGGCTGCTCACGACGGCTGTGGCGACTACCTTGACCCTGATGCTCAGCTGTTTGATCGTCAGGGCTTGTTCGGCCAGTGCCCGTCGTCTTGCAGCTTCGCCCTTGTGCCGGTTGGCGACCTTTTCCAGCTTGGCGCTTCGTTCTTGGTTGGACTCGCACGCGGTGAGCGCCAACGCCACCAGCGCGAGCGCCGCCAGTCTCACCCGAAGGCCCCGCTGATGTAGGCGCGCGTGCGCTCCTTGACAGGGTGGTCGAACACCTGCCCGCTGGTGCCGTACTCGACGAGCTCGCCCAGGTGCATGAACGCGACATGGTCGGCCACACGGAAGGCTTGCTGCAGGTTATGCGTGACGATCACGATCGCAACGCTCTCGCGCAGCTCCACGATCAGGTTCTCGATTGTCTCCGTTGAGATCGGGTCGAGCGCTGAGCAGGGCTCGTCGAGCAGCAGCACCTCGGGCTCGGCAGCGAGCGCGCGCGCGATGCACAGGCGCTGCTGCTGGCCGCCGGAGAGCCGTAGGGCAGAGCGCTCCAGATCGCCCGCGACCTCGTCGTACAGGCCCGCGCGGTGCAGCGCCTCGGTCACTGCCCGCTCGATCTGAGGGCTGCGCCGGCGGCGCCGTCCGCCGCGGCCGGGGCGCTCCGAGAGCGCGTAGGCGACGTTGTCGAAGATGCTCATCGGGAACGGGTTTGGCTGCTGGAAGACCATCGTCACGCGTCTGCGAAGGTCATTGACCTCGAGCTCGTGGATGTCCTGGCCATCGAGCGTGATCTGTCCGCTGCGCGCGGCTCCTGCCGTGATCTCCGTGAGCCGGTTGAGCGATCGCAATAGCGTCGTCTTGCCAGAGCCTGAGGCGCCGATCATCGACAGCACCTCTCCTTGGCGTACCGGCAGGCTGACGTCGCGTACCACCCAGTTATCGCCATAGGCCAGCCACACTGATTCGATGCGCATGCGCTCGCGCACATTCGCGGCCACCGGCCTGGGTGCCAGCAGTCGTGTTGTCACTGCGGCTGCCGGCGCGCTGTTGCCGTTGCCGGTCGCTCGTGGCGGTGCGATGTACGGATCGCGGTCGACAGCGATCCGCCGCACTGGGGGCGGCATCAGCGGGTCCATGGTGTCTCCTTGCAGCAGCTCATCGTGATGGGTCTGGCATGTAGGGGATCAGGCGAAATGCGCGGCTCAGCATGCCTCCTTCGCTCTGGCCACCTCTACCGGTCAGCCACGTCACGAGCCCGTTGAGCGCGAGCACGATGAGCAACAGCACGAACGCGGCTGCGTAGGCCTTTTGCGGCGCACTGCCTTCGCCCGCCGGGGAGTTGTTGTAGATGTAACTGGTGAGCGTCGAGCCTGAGCCGCGCAAGGTGCTGATCAGTGGCGTGCGTCCCACGCCCTCGTTCGTAAGCGTTAGTCCGAGCACGATCGTGATGATTGCTGTGTCGCCGATGATTCTCCCCATGCCAAGCGCTATGCCGGTGGCGATATCTGGTCGGATGGCCGGCAGCAGCACCCGCCGCGCGGTGGTGGAGCGGGTCCGCCCGAGCGCATAGGAGGCCTCTCGCATGCGGCCTGACAGCTGCTCGAGACCCTCGCGCGTTGCGCCCACGACCAGCGGCAACGCGAGTAGCGACATGACGGCGCCCGCGGCGAAGAACGACTTGCCGGAGACGGCACCCCCGGCATCTGTCTCGGATAGGAAGCCAAGGAACCGCTGGGAGAAGATCAGCAACCCGAAGATCGCCAGCACCACGCTGGGAACCCCGGCGATCATCTCGATCGCGGACTCGACGGTGCGTGCGAGCCAGGTCGGGCGCCTGTACTCGGAGAGCCAAGTCGCGAGCGCGATGCCAACGGGGGCTGCGATCGCGATGCCGATGGCCGCGACGATCAGACTGCCCACGATTGGGTCGAAAAAGCCGCCGCTTTCGCTTTGTATGGCCGAGGGTGCTGGTGATTCGAGCAGCAGGCTTGGGCGCAGGTAGGCGATGCCCTTGACGAACATGAACAGCACGATTGCGAGCGCGATCAGGCAGAGTCCGATGCCCACCGCCCAGCAGAGCCCGTAGGCGATGCGATCGATCACAGGCCACGATCCGGTGCGTTCGCGGGGGGGGCGGGCGATTGCACTGCCGCTCGGGGGGGTGGGTGCGAGTCCGACCGTCGCCATCAGCCACGCAGCCCATAGCGATTGAACTGCTGCTTGGCTGCCCAGCCGGCGAGCGAGAGCATCGCAGCGGATACCAGCAGCACAGCTCCGATCGCGTACACGGTGTGTCCCAGCGGTGCGATCGTCAGGCCTTCGGAGTTTTGGAAGATCGCTGCCGCGAGTGGACGGACGGGCTCGAATAGCGCGGTCAGCCCGTCGAGTAGGTTCGGTGCGAAGCTGCGACCGCCGCCAAGCATCGCGAGCATCACAGCCTCGCCCAGTGCACGCGCGGTGGCGAGCACCGTGGCCGCGACGATTGCGGGCCGTGCGGTGCGCAAGGAGACGCGCCAAATCGTGCGCCAGCGGTTGGCCCCGAGCGCGAGCGAGCCTTCGCGCCAGCTGGCGGGGACCGAGGCAAGTGCTCCTGCGGTGATGGCGACCATGATCGGCAGGATCATCACCGTCAACACCAGCGAGGCGGTCATCACGTCAGCGCCATTCAGCTGCACCACGTATGACACGGATTCCCTGCGGGCGGTGCCGATCAGGTGGTCGTCGAGGTAGGGCGCGATCACGAGGATGCCGATCAGGCCATAGATGACCGAGGGGACGCCTGCGAGCAGGCGAATCACCGGGTCGAGCACCTGCCGCACGCGCATCGGAGCAAACTCGGTCAGGAAGATCGCCGCGAGCGTCGAAACAAGGAGTGCGATCAGCACCGCCGAGCCGGTTGTGAGGACCGTGGCCCAGATCAGCGGCCATGCACGGAAGTAGAGGATCGAGTGGCCGGGCAACGCCTTGTTTTGGGCCATGGCCCGAAACTGTGTTTCGATGTCGCCGCCTGGGCCGAACCAGCTGAGGCCGTTGTGCGAGAAGGACGGCCACGCTTTGATCAGGACAGTGACCAGCATCGCCCCAATCAGCACGAGGGCTGCAACGGCCAGCGCGCCGAGCGTTAGCTCGACGCGCTGGTCGGTCCGTGCAGTGGCCCAGCGGCGCTTACGGCCGCGGGGGGGCTCCGGTGTCAGTGGATGGCGATCCACTCGGAGCTGACGATTTTGCGCACGGTCAGGTTGCCGGGCTTGGTGACCCAGTCGATGAACTTCGCTGCTTCGCCTTTGGGGGCACCTTTGGTGACCATCCAGAAGTTACGCACGCCACCGTACTGTCCAGACTTTGCGTTGGGCAAGGTGCACGGTACGCCCTCGTAGTCGACGTTGTGCACGCCACCGTAGATCGTGGCCGAGAAGGACACGAAGCCGATGGCGCTCGTCTGGGCTTTGACCGCGTTGACCTCCAGACCCTCGGAGCTCTCCTGGGTTGCGCTCGGTGAGATCTTCAGCGCTTCCCCCAGGAAGATGTTCTGGAAGGCATCCTGCGTACCGGAGACGTTTTCACGATCGAACAGGTCGATCGGTCCGGAGATGGTCGCGCCTGGAACTTCGTTCCAGCTGCGGATGTTGCCGGTGAAGATGCCCTGGATCGTTTCTTGGCTCAGGTTCGCCAACGGGTTGCTGTTGTTGGTGATAACGCAGATTCCGTCTCGCGCAACCTTGCTGAAGACCAGGCCCGAGGGGTCTACGCCTGGGATCGGGTCGCGGGAGGCGTCACCGATGTCGACCCGTCCGGATGCGACGTCGTCGATGCCGATGTCGGTCTGGCCGCCTTCAACTTTGGGCGCGGGGATCTTATGAAACTCCTTGTGGTAGGCGACTGCAAGTTTTTCTACGAGCGGCAGCATCGAAGTCGAGCCGGCAATGACCAGGCGCTTGCTTGCCATCGCGCTCGCGGGCGCGAGAAGAGATACCGCGAGGATCGCCGAGACGACGAGGGTGCGGTGCGTGAGGGTACGGTACGCGCGCACTGTGTTGCTCCTTTGCGTTGGGGAGATGGAAACGACTTGTCGTGGGCGTCAGATGACGCCCCAGGGGGCGGAACAGATCGAGGGGTTAATCGATGCGGTATTGCGCGATGGACGTCACCCGGCGGGAAGACTGTCGGGCGCCGCCGTCGTTGGTGTTTCGTTTTTGTGAACGTCGGCAGAACGTTGTTGTGAATTTCTTGTAAATCTCACGCCGTTGATGTTTCGTTTTTGTGAACCCGTTGCTTTTCCGCGCGTCTCGTGTGACCCTGGCTGCGCTCCGCTGAGTCCTGTGCTCGATGCCGCCATCGGGCGTCGCGGAGTCCACGGCGCTTTCCCCATTTCCCGTTATGACCGACGACGATCCCATTCCCCCTCAGGCTGTATCTACCAACGGCTCCTCGGCCAACGGCTCAGGCTCGGCACGAGCCGGTCAGGCGGTGGTGCGCTCGGGGCTTGCACAGCGCCGCAACCCAGTGCTGGTCAAACTCGGGGAACTTGCCTCGGGTGCGCGTCGTCTGATCTTGAAAGATCCGCTGTCGCTCTTCCTGCTCCTGGCGTCGATTGTCCTGGCGATCACGTTTGCGAGCTTGCTGGGCGGGATCAAGCCGAGTAGCTTGGGAGTGCAGGTGCCGATCAGCACGGCGCAGGCGCTGGCCAAGCAGCACGACATCCAGACGGCTGTGCTGCTTGATCACGACAATCGTCTGGAGTTGACCACGGCCACGAAGGCACCGAGCGTCTCGGCCAGCGGGACGGTACCGGCCCCAGTCACGACTACCACGATTATCAAGGGTAAGCACGGCAAGCCGGCGCACACTGTAAGCACCGTCATCGAACCCCCGAGTGCCGGCGTCGTGCAGAAAGTGTGGGCGGCCTATCCTGCCTCCGGGGCACTGACGCAGCAGTTGCTGAAAGAACTCTCGGCCAGCGGTGGCGCGGTGTCGGTCGATCAGCAGGCGGGGAAGGCGACGAAGACGATCGTTGTCCAGTTCCTGGTGCCGATTCTGCTGCTCGTGTGCCTGTTCTCGTTGTTCATGCGTCAGGGTGGAGAGGGCGCGGCAGGTGGGATCGCCGGCTTCTCTCAGTTCACCGGCAAGGGCCGCAAGAAGGGCAAGGGGACGGCCGACAAAATCACGTTTGCCGACGTGGCCGGCGCCGGCGAAGCGCTCGCCGAGCTTAAGGAGATCCGCGACTATCTCGCCGACCCGAGCAAGTACCTGGCCGTGGGCGCCGCCGCCCCCAAGGGCGTGCTGTTGGTGGGTCCTCCCGGTACAGGCAAGACACTGCTTGCGAAGGCTGTGGCCGGCGAAGCCGATGCAGCGTTCTTCTCCCTGTCCGGCTCGGACTTCGTCGAGTCCCTGGTGGGAGTGGGGGCGGCCCGCGTGCGGGATCTCTTCCGCAAGGCGCGCAAAGTCTCGCCGGCGATCATCTTCATCGACGAGCTCGACGCCGCCGGGCGCAAGCGTGGGGCTGGCATCGGCCAGGGCAACGACGAGCGCGAGCAAACACTCAACCAGATCCTCGTCGAGATGGACGGCTTCGGCGGTGACGGCGGCCTCGTGGTCATGGGCGCCACCAACCGGCCGGACATCCTCGACCCCGCGCTACTACGCCCGGGGCGCTTCGATCGCCAGGTCGTGATCGATGTTCCCGACGTGCACGGACGTCTGGAGATCTTGCGCCTGCATGGGAGCAAGCGTCCGCTCGCTCCCGATGCCTCGCTCGAGGAGGTGGCGCGTCAGACCCCCGGATTCAGCGGCGCCGAGCTCGCGAACGTGATCAACGAGGCGGCACTTCTGAGCGTCCGCGACGGGCGTGGGCAGATCGACGCGGCGACGCTGGACGAGGCGATCGACCGTGTAGTCGCCGGCCCTGCCAAGCACCACATCCTTAGCGAACAAGAGCGTTGGCTGATCGCCATCCACGAGGCCTCTCACGCGGTGGTGACCGATGCGCTCGGCCACACCACCTCGACGCGCAAGCTATCGATCGTCGCCCGCGGACGCCAGCTGGGCACCGCAGCGCACATGCTCTCCGACCGGGATCAGACGATCATGACCAAGCCCGATCTGCAGAGTCAGCTGATCGTGATCACGGCAGGCCTGGCAGGTGAGCGGATCGCGTTCGGGCACACCTCAACGAGCGTCCACGACGACCTCCACGCCGCGACTGCGCTCGCGCGAAGCATGGTCACATCATTCGGGATGTCCGAGGCCCTTGGCCTCGTGACAATCGGGGAGAAGAGCGGCGAGGTGTTCCTTGGAGCCTCCCTGCAAGACCTCGGTTCCGTCGGCCCGGAGACACTGAACCTGATCGACAACGAGGTCGAGCGACTCGTCGGCGACGCTGAGGCGCGCGCCGCAGTGGTTCTCGACCGAAATTGGAACACCGTCGAGGAGACCGCTACCGCGCTGCTCGAGCAGGAGACGCTCTCAGGCGTGGCTCTCGACGCAGTGCTCTCGACGGTCACAGATGTCTCGCTGGATGAGCTGAGCCAGGTGCGACGCGCCTCGCCCCCACGCTTCACCGCACGGGACCCCAAGCAAGCGCAATGAGACGGCGGTTGCCTTCGCCGGCGATGGCCGTCGCGTTGATCGCTCTCGTGTTCTCAACCACCGGTCTCGCTGACGCCGCACGTCGTGCGGTGATCAGCGCCGTAGACGGACATCCGATCAGCACCAAGCCGCAAGCCGGCGGGTTGCTGCTCCTGGGCGGCAACAGAAAATTTCCCGCCTCAGCGATCCCGACAGTCAAGAACGCCTCGCGCATCGACGGGAAAACGGCTGAACAGCTGGCCGGCACCTGCCCGGGCACCAGTGTGGATATAGGAACCTGGTGCCTGGATTCGGCTCCCTATCCGTTGACTAAAGCTGAGACAGGTGAGAACAACTTCGTTTGGGCGAGCAAAGCGTGTGAGGCAGAAGGCGGTTGGCTGCCGTCCGCCTCCCAACTGGTTGGCGCCGCCGAACAGGTAAGGCTCGAGTCCACGATTCGAGGGCCGAACGGCGCCGCCGAAAATCCCGACACGGCTACTATCAACCAGGATCCCAGTCGCGGGCTCAAAGACGAACGCGAGATGAGCTCGACCCTCGTGACGACAGAAGCAGGGTCTGCGGCTGCCGGCTTCGAGGGGGTGAGCGAAGGTGCGACCGGCGACCCGCGGCAGGGTCAAGCGAATCCGGTACCGCTCCCTGCGGACCCGATGCCCGAATCGCTTCAGTACGTCACTGTCTACGACAACGCCAACAAAGGCGGGTTTGCCGGGTCCGAGCCAGTCTCCAATCCAGAGAACTTCCGTTGTGCCTTCAGCCTGAAGCCCGGCGCTCAGAGCAAGCCAGAAGAATGAGGGCTCGCCAGGGGCTCGGAGCGATCCTCGTGCTCGTCGTGGTGTTCGTCGCTTGTGGCGCGCAGCATGCCGATGCCGTGATTCTTCCGGCCGTCACGATCGATGGCCCGAACTCGGAAATAGTCAGCTTTGGCGGGGTAGCGATGGCCGAAGACGGCACCGGTGGGCTTGTCTATCTAAAGAAAGTGAACGGCATCGCTCACGTATTCGTCTCGCGCTACTTCGAAGGCCATTGGCAGACACCGATCAGGGTCGATACGGGAGACCAGTATGCGGCCAGCTCGCCGCGTATCGGGGCGGCCGATGGCGGCCAGCTGGTAGCTGTGTGGTCGACGCCGTTCGCGACAGTCAAAGAACGTCCCGTCTCTGAGCTCTTGAGTGCGACCCTCGGCCCGGGCGCCTCGCAATTTCAGGAACCGGTGATCGTCGATCCGAACATCGGCGAAGGCACTGATGTGAGTCCTGAGATTGCAATGAACCCCTCCGCCCAGGCATATGTCGTATACCGCGTCGTCGAACCGTTCAGCCTAATCCCGAAGTTGCATGCGGGGGACGTTGGTGAGCAGGTGCGCGTCGCGCGTTACCGCGGGCACCGCTGGGCGTTGTTGGGTGCGATCAATCGGGACCCCGGCGTCTCGATGCGCCCACCGGCTTCCACCAACGCGCCACAGGTCGCGATCGCCAGAAATGGCGAGGGGATCGTCGTCTGGCAGGAGCCCGAAATCAATGGAGTGGCACGTATTTGGGCCAGGCGCCTGTTCGCCAACAGCATCGACTACGTCCTGCCGGCGACGGCAACGAGTATCAACGGCAAGCCGATCGACGAAGACGCGGACGCGCCGAGCGTCGCGATCTCGCTACTCGGAGGAGCCGACGTTGCTTACCGGCAGACGGCCGCGCCCAGCTCGCCCCTCGGTGGTGCCCGGATCTTCCTCAACAAGCTTCCAGACGGCGAATCGGAAAACGGCGCGGAGTTCAAGGGGGCCGTCGTCGCCGATGCCAGCGTTCCAGGAGGGATCAACGCCCAGATCGGCCCACCGAGCGTGGATGTCGACGAACACCAGGAACTGCGTCTGCTGTATGACAGCGACGGCACGCCACAGGTTGTGGAAGGCAACGGCGCCGGCGTGTTCACGACGCCAACTCTCGGACCGGCCTTCAGCGGTCCCGAAGAGCCTTCGGCCAGCGTGATGAACCCGCAAGGGGGAGGCGTCTCGGCCTGGATCAGCAGCACCCCCCTTGGTTCGCCGGCGGTCGCGGTTCGCGAGGACTTCCCCGAAGGCGCCGTGCAGACAGGGTTGGTGAGCGGCGGTGCCGGCGGCCCGATCAGCGAACTATCGGTGGGCCGGTCGGGCTTGGGAGACGGTCTCATCGCCTTCCAGCAGGGGGCGACGGGCGACGCGGCGATCGTTGCATCGCAGGCGACGGCTCCGCCCGCGGAACTCATACTCAACGTAGCCAGGGGATGGCTCAAACCCGCACAGGCGAGCGTCAGCTGGACGCCGGCGGTGAGTGCCGATGGCCCGATCACGTATGCGCTGGTCCTCGACGGTCGCAAGATCCTCACAACGCAGGGGCTGCAGGCGAAGATCGAACCGCAACGCCTCGGTAACGGTATCCATCACCTGCAACTGCTTGCTACCGACATTGATGGGCAGTCGACGCTCAGCGCCCCATCGACGTTGTCGATCGAACGCACCCCACCGATCGTCAAGGTCTCGCATACGCAGGGCGGCTACATAGTTGTGCGTGTACTCGACTCGTACTCCGGCGTCGATACGCACTTGGTGAGCGTTAGCTTCGGCGACGGGCAGCACGCCAGCGGCCGCACGCGGTTCAGACACCACTATGCGCGCAGAGGTATCTACCAACTGGTGGTGCATGTCCGCAGCAAGGTTGGCAATGCAGGAGTCGTAAGCGAGCTGGTGAGCATACGATGAGACGCCTGCATTCGATCGCGGCGCTTTGTTGTGCCTGTGCCGCTTTGCTGGCTCACACGGCTCTTGCCACGGCCGACGTGTTTGGCCCGATCCAGCTGTTGTCCTCGAGACCCGTCCAGGTCGGGCCTAACACGATTCTCGAACAAGCCGAAAGCGCCGCCGAATCCACGATCTCGGGCGATGGTCGCTATGTGGCGTTCGTCGGCTCCTATGGCGGTATCTCGGGCATCTGGCGACGCGACGTGGAAACGGGAGAAGTCGAACAGGTCGCACCGGGCCTCGCAAGGCTACCGTCGATCAGCGGAACCGGGGAATACGTGAGCTTCACCACCCCAGAAGCCCTCGCGCCCGAAGAGGATCACAACAGAGCCCCAGACGTCTACATGCGCGATATGGCAACGCCCTGCCGAAGCGAAGGCGGCAAGTGCCTGCCATGTGGCGAACATCAGGAAGAACTCGAACCGGCAAGTTGTCCCTTCATCCTGGTCTCGGTGGTCAACGGCACTCACGAAGGAGCCACATACACATACCC